>JAJZFR010000355.1 GCA_021805265.1 Acidobacteriota bacterium
TCGACAAGCCTTCGCGAAGGATTGAAAAGATCGACGCCGATTACGTTGGCTTTTCGATTCCCAATCTTTTTGTCATCGGCTTTGGCATGGATTTTGCCGAGCGTTACCGCAACCTGCCGGACATCTGTCTGATGCCGGCGGAAGCATCCTAGATTGTTTGGAGTTGTTCCAGTCGCACCGATGGCGTAGGCTGCAACACGGAAGTAAAGGAAGTTTGCAATGCCAGTTTCTCGCGATCCCAAGCCCTTGCGCGCGACAGTCAACCCCTCGATTGACGACGAATTCGATCACGGAACCTTCGACGCTGCGGCCTTTACCGCCGACCATCTTTCGCAGTGGAGCAAGCTGGCCTCGGTCATCGACCACACGCTGCTCAAAGCGGACGCAACCAGAACCCAGGTTGAAAACCTCTGCGACGAGGCGATTCGCTACCGCTTCGCCTGCGCCATGATCAACCCGGTGTGGACCTCGACGGCTGCGGCGCTGCTGGCAGGGTCGGGCATTCCGGTCGGGGTGGTGCTGGGGTTTCCGCTGGGCGCGACGCTGCCCTCGACGCTGCGCCAGGAGGCCGAGGCGCTCACGGTGCTCGGTGCCCGCGAACTGGACATGGTGCTCGACATCGGGCAGTTGAAATCTGGCGACTTTCATGCTGTCGAGCGCACGATTCGCGGCGTGGCGGAGGTTGCGCACAGCCGGGGAGCGATCCTCAAGGTGATCCTCGAAACCTGCCTGCTTTCGGTCGAGGAAAAGCTGCGCGCATCGGAGATTGCGATCCAGGCCGGGGCTGATTTTTTGAAGACCTCGACAGGGTTTTCGACCGGCGGCGCAACCGCAGCGGACGTTGCGCTCTTGCGCGGCGTGGCGGGCGGGCGTTGCGGCGTGAAGGCCTCGGGCGGCATCCGCACCCTGGCGGATGCGCGTGAGATGTTGGCGGCGGGCGCGAATCGCCTTGGCGCATCGGCTTCTGTCGCAATCGTTCGCGAACTTGGTGCGGAGTAACCCTTCTCGCCAATTCGGAGACCTGGAAATCGCCCCCCTGGCCAGCCTGACATCTCTCGCTCCATCTGCACTACAATCATTCAGAATGTCTGACGTCCCCCACATCCCGCCGTCGATTTCGGAACCCGACCGGGAGTTGTCCCCGACGGCGCATACGGCTGTTTCTGCTCCGCTCGATGCCGCGAGCATGCGCATGAAGCCGGGCGATTATGCCTTCTTCATCGAATTGACCGAGACGCTGAACACCACGCTCGACCTGCGCACACTCCTGAACCGCACTGCTGAATTGATCCAGAAGGTCATCCCCTACCGCATCTTCGCCATTCTGCTGCTCGACGAGACCTCACAGGAACTGCGCATGCGCTTCCAGATCGGCCACTCGCCGGAGGTCGAGCGGATGCGCATTCCGCTCGGCCAGG
This sequence comes from Acidobacteriota bacterium, assembly GCA_021805265.1. Lineage (GTDB taxonomy): Bacteria > Acidobacteriota > Terriglobia > Terriglobales > Acidobacteriaceae > Acidicapsa. The sequence continues at coordinate 1,419 of JAJZFR010000355.1, forward strand.
GCGTGGTCGGACAGGTGGCGAAGACGCGCAAGGCGATCCTGTTGAACGATGTCTCCCAGGCACCCGAATATATCCCGGCCAATGACGCGGTGCGCTCGGAACTGGCCATTCCGCTGATCAACAAGAACCGCATCATCGGCGTGATGGACATTGAGAGCGAAGAGCGCGACTACTTCCGCGAGGAACACCTTCACCTGCTGACGCTGACCGCCTCGCGCATTGGCCAGTCGATCCAGAATGCGCGGCTCTACGCGCGCGTCACGCGCCAGGCGCAGGTGCTCGAGGTGCTGAACGAGATTGCCGTCGAGCTGACCTCGATCCTCGATCTGGACAAGCTCTTCGAGCGCATTGGCCTGCTGCTGCGGCGGCTGATCGATTACCAGATGTTTTCCATCATGCTGATCGACGAGCGCCGCCAGCGGTTGGTGACGCGGTTTCGCTGGCGCTTTGGCCAGACCGCACTGCCCGGCCAGTGGCTTCCGCTGGATGCCGGCCTGGTGGGGGCCGCGATCCGCGAGTGGCGGGTGATCAACGTGCCCGATGTACACAAGGACACGCGCTACCACATGATCAACCCGGAGACGCGCTCCGAGATGGTGGTTCCGCTGTTCTACAAGAATCGCGTCATCGGTGTGCTCGACCTCGAACACGTCCGTGCCGGGTACTTTCAGGAGCGGCACGAGCGGACACTGACCACGCTCGCGGCACAGATCGCCATCGCCATTGAAAACGCGCGGCTGTATCAACAGGTGGTTCGTCACGAACAGCAACTGGAACGCGACCTTTCAATGGCGCGGCAGGTGCAGTTGCGCCTGTTACCGGCAAGTTGCCCGGTACACAATCACGGAGAGTTTGCCGCGCGTTTTCTGCCCGCGCGCGCGATCGGCGGGGATCTCTACGACTTCCTCGAATACGACGAGAATCACTCGGCGATCGTGCTGGGCGACGTGAGCGGCAAGGCCGCGCCGGCGGCGCTCTTTGCCGCGCTGGTGAGCGGCATCATGCGCTCGGCGGCTGTGCAGAAGCCGTCGCCCGGACAGATGCTGACCCAACTCAATGACGCGCTGCAGGAGCGCAAACTCGACTCCCAGTACGTGACCATGCTCTTCGCCTTGTGGAACGACGAGAACCGAACCCTGCAGGTAGCCAACGCGGGAGGGATTCCGCCCATCTTCTGTCGCGGCGGCGAGGTCACTGCGATGCATGCCGAGGGTTTTCCGCTGGGTATGTTTCCCGGCGTCGAGTATGAAGAGTTTTCCGTCGCGACGCAGCCGGGCGATGCCTTTGTCTTCGTCTCCGACGGGATCACGGACGCAGAAAACGCTCAGGGCGAGATGTATGGCACGGATCGGCTGACCACCTTCCTGTGCAGCCATCGCAGCCTGCCCGCGGTGGAAATCGCCGACGCCATCTTCGCCGACGTGGCCCGCTTCCAGGGCGGGAAAGACCGCTTCGACGATGAAACCATCCTTGTTCTGAGAGTGCGCTGAGAGTCCGCTGATCCCACCTTTTCGGCGCATGTTGTAGAGTACCTTTCATGAGTCTTTCCAGCTACAAGCAGGCGCTCCGGGCAGCCCGGTTTATCCAGAGCAAAATCGTGGGTCGCGCGCCGCGTATCGCCATTGTTCTCGGCTCCGGCCTGGGTGCCGTGGCGGAGGCTGTGGCCAGCCCGGTGCTGCTTCCCTACGCCGCGATTCCTCACTTTCCGCAGTCCACCGTCGAGGGTCACTCCGGACACCTTGTGCTCGGCGAACTGAATGGAGTTCCTGTTGCCGTGATGCAGGGACGAGTACATTTCTACGAAGGGTATTCACCGGAACAGGTTACCTTTCCCATGCGCGTTCTGGGCTGCCTGGGGATCGAGATTGTGGTGCTCACCAACGCAGCGGGAGGCATTCGCCCAGGACTCGCAATCGGCCAACTGATGCTGATCGCCGACCATATCAACCTGCTTGGTTTCAATCCTCTGGTGGGCGCAAACGAACCCCGTTTCGGACGTGATGCCGGTTCCGGATTGCGCTTCTTCGACATGACCGAGGCCTACGACAAATCTCTCCGCAAGCTGGCCGCTACGGTTGCTTTGCAACAGAATCTATCGCTCGACGAAGGCGTGTATCTCGCCGTGCCTGGCCCCAGCTTTGAAACTCCGGCCGAGATTCGCGCCTTTGCGCGGCTGGGAGCCGACCTGGTCGGCATGTCCACGGTTCCCGAGACCATTGTGGCGCGCCACATG
>JAJZFR010000131.1:0-3880 GCA_021805265.1 Acidobacteriota bacterium
AACCCGAACACCTGTAGTGAAGCTGTACCTGTGAGTTTTGTATTCGCTCGTTGTGCGGGTACCTCTAGCTATATATCGTCCATCATCCTCGGTTCTGCTGCGTATCCCTCAGCAGCACACACCGGGCTTTATGTATCACTTTGAGGAGGAACTATGCAACGATTCAGAAGGTGGCTGGGTGCGACTTCAGCCCTGCTTGTTTTGTCGACTTTGTTTGCAGGGCCATTGTTCTCGCAGATGTATCGAGGCGGCATCAATGGCACGGTCACCGACTCCTCGGGAGCGGCAGTTGCGGGCGCGAAGGTAACGGCAGTCGAGGCTACTACTTCGACGGTACTCGTCACGGTTTCCTCGGCTGCGGGCGAGTTTTCGTTCAACGATCTTCCGCAGGGCACGTATAACGTGAAGGCGGAGGCCCCCGGCTTCGATATTACGCAGGTCAACGGGGTGCAGGTGCTGGCTGGCAAGATGTACACGCTTCCCGTCAAACTGGGCATTGCCCAGACGGCCACGACGGTGCAGGTGGAGGCCAACGCACTGGCGCTGGACACGACCAGCGAAGTGCAGACAACGGCCATCGAAGGGCGATCCCTGCAGGATGTTCCGCTGAACGGGCGAGACTTTACGCAACTGATGGGATCTTCCGTTGCCTTTGCCGGGTACAACAACAACGGGTCGATCAACGGAATGCGCAGCAATCAGCTCAACTACACCATCGACGGCACGGACAACAACGACTTGTACTTGAACGTGAATGCCGTCAACCAGGGCAGCATCAGCGGCATCGCGGGCGTGGTCTATCCGGTGGAGGCGCTGGACGAGTATTCGCTGCAGACGACGGGCAACAGCGAAGCGGGTCGCAGCCCAGGCGGCAACCTGAATATTTCGACGAAGTCTGGCACGAACGAGTTCCACGGAGATGGGTACTACTACAACCGCAACGAGGCGCTGGCTGTGCTGTCGCCGTTTGCGACTCCGGGCGCGCCAGCGCAGCCGCTGCGCAACCAGAACTATGGCGGTTCGCTGGGCGGGCCGATCTGGCGCGACCGCACGTTTTTCTTCCTGACGTATGAGGAGCAGAAGTTCCTCGTCGGCTTGTCGAATACGACGACCGAGCCTTCGCCGGCGTATCAGTCTCTGGCGCTCGCGGAGCTGAACAAATACTCGACAACACCCAGCCAGGTTTCGCAGAACGTTCTCAGCCAACTGTGGGAGCCAAGCTTTATCGCAGGTCTTCCGGCTGCACCGGGCAACTACTCCAGCAGCGCGCCAGAGAGCGGGTATAGCCACAATCTGGTGGTTCACGTGGACCAGAGCTTCAGCGAGAAAAATCATCTTTCTGCCATCTGGTACTGGGGCCAGGGATATGCGGATGCTCCTGCCGGGTCGCTGCTGCCGGAGTACTTCCAGGTAGTTCCCTCGCATAACGAGAACTTCAATCTGACGTGGAACTACATGCTCCGTCCTAACCTTACGAACGAGGTTACGGCTGGCGCGAACTTCTTCACACAGGGCTTTGCCGATGCGGTGCATACCCAGCAACTGCTGCCGCTCGTCGGACTGAACACAGGCGCGGGGATCACAGGCGCGCCCCTGATTCAGATCAATGGATTCGACTCGATCGGCGTGACGCCGACCTCTGGTCGCAACGACATCATGGCCCAGCTCAGCGACATCCTGACCTGGACGGTGGGCAAGCACCAGATTCGCGCCGGTGTGGATTATCGCCGGGCGTATATCGACCTCTACTACAACTTCGGCGGTCGAGGCACCTTCGGCTTCGGCACAGGCGGTGTGCTCGGGCCGTGGTCTGCCGACACCACGGTCACCGATCCGAACGTGCTGAATCTGGCCGATTTCATGGCCGGTTACGCCAACCATCCCAGCATTATTCTGGGCACTCAGGAACGATTCATCTACACGCATACGGGATCGTTGTATGCGCAGGACACCTGGCAGGCGACGCCGAAGTTGAACATCAACCTCGGCCTGCGTTACGACTATCAGCAGCCGTTCTATACCAATCCTGCGAATAGCTCGATCTTTGACCCGAACAACGGTGGATTGCTGGTGGCTGGCACGGGAGGCAACGCGCCGACGTACCCGTACAACAGCAACAAGCTGGACGTCTCGCCGCGCTTCGGCATCGCGTATCAGTTGAGCAACAAGACGGTGGTTCGCGCCAACTACGGCATCTACTTTGACCAGCCCGCCGGTCAGGCCTTCTATGGCAACCTGGGCGTGGCCAACGGCGGAGCCAACGGCGTGAACAATAACCCGGCGGGTAGCGAGCCGAACTATTCGATCGTGCTACCCTCGCCGAATCCTCTGGCACCTGTATGGACATTCGACCAGGCGACGCCGATCTTTACGCCTGCCCTGGGAACGCCCACGGGGAGCAACGTGGCGTCGGTCTATTCGGTTACGCGGAACTTCAAGACGCCGTATGCGGAGCTGTTTGGTGTAAACATCGAACAGAGCCTGGGGGCCGCGTGGCAGTTGACCGTTGGCTACGTGGGTTCGGTGAGCCGACATAACCTGGTGCTGGAGGACGTGAACCAGTCAGCACTGGTTCCGGGAATCCAACTGGACCAGGTAACTTCTCCCACGACGGTCAACGGGACAACCTATGGGCCAGTTACGGTGAACGGCAACACTTTCAGTGCGCAGCAGGCATCGCGTCCTTTCTTCAACAACTTTCCCAACATCGGCATCGTGAACCAGATCAATTCGACTGCTTCGGCGAGCTTCAATGCGCTGCAGGTGACGTTGCAGAGCAGCATTTGGCACGGGCTGACCAGCCAGTTTGCCTATGCCTGGAGCCACAATATCGATAACTCCAGCTCGTTTTACACGGCTCCGCAGAACTCGTTCAATTTGAACGGGGACAGGGGCAATGCAAACCTGGACATCCGCAACCACTTTGCCGCATATCTGAACTACGAGATTCCCGGCTACAAACGGGGACCGGAGTTCCTGACGCATGGCTGGGAGGTCAATGGCATTCTCAAGTTCCAAGGCGGCGAGCCGATCAACGTGGTCTCTGGCGCGGACAACAGCGGCACGACGGAGTTCCAGGACCGAGCCACGATCACGGGACCGGCCCTCTACGGCAACACCTCGGTGCAGAACCACTCATTTGCGCAGTACCTGAACCAGGGCAGCTTTGCTGTGCCGGGCCTGGGCACTTATGGCAATATGAACCGCAACACGATCTATGGACCGGGTTTTGAGGATGTAGACCTGTCGCTGCTCAAGAACGTTCCGGTATACAAAGAGCGTGTGCGCGCACAGTTCCGCGTGGAGATGTTCAACGTCTTCAATCGCGTCAACCTCGCGCAGCCGTTGAGCAGCCTGGGCAACGGTGGCTTGTTTGGCGCCAGCGTCACCACCATCGGTACATCCTATGGAGCGCCGGGCATCGGTTCCGGCGAGCCGTATAACACGCAATTGGCGATGAAGATTATCTTCTAACCATTGCAGCCATTGCATGAAGCAGACGCGACCTTCGGTCGCCACAGAGGGTTGTGGCGCTCCCGTTGGTCGCGTTTTTGCGTTTGAAAGACGGCTGATTCAAGCAGTTCCACAGTAGATATGCCAAGCGGGAGTGGATGTTCGCGCAGCTTTTCCTTGAGAAAAGCTGCACCTCGCAATTTTGGCTCGGGCACTGTAACTGTGGAACAGCTCTAACCGTGCTCGATACGCTCGAAGATTGCCAGGTAAAAACTGTCGGTCGAGACGCGCAGATTTTCATCCACGGCAGCGGGCATGAGTTGAAGCGCACCGTTGGGCAGCAGGGAGCGATGAAGATACTCGGCACCGAGCGGGGTCAGTCTGTTTTGTCTGCGAAGCGACTCGATCCGGTCAAGGAGAGAGACCT
>JAJZFR010000131.1:3980-14750 GCA_021805265.1 Acidobacteriota bacterium
CTCCCGGAGCAAGCTGAATGCCTTCGGTTTCCAGTTCCCTTTCGATTTCGGCAGCTTGATCCGCATCCGGGATTCGGAGCGCGATCTCGGGTTGCTGTTGGCCGTGTTGGCACAGCAGCTTTGCCTGATCGAAGCCAAATCTCGCAACCCATCGCTCGACAATCCAGACCGGGTGAGCGTATGCAGCGGCGAGATCGCCGGGCGTTGCGGGCAGACCAGGAATAGCAACCGACTCGTGCTGTTGCGCGAGCTTGCGCAGCACGGCGTTGACCATGCCGGCGGCGAAGCGATGACCCGCGATTTTGGCCAGGGCGACGCTCTCGTTGATGGCAGCGTGGACGGGAATGCGCTCGAGAAAAAGAATCTGAAAGGCTGCCAGGCGAAGCGCGATGCGTATCTCGGGATCGAGCTTGGCGGCAGGGCGTGTGAGCAGCAATTCAACGCGCGCATCCAGCAGGATGCGCCAGCGCACGACCCCCATCACCAGCGTGGTGGCAAGGTGCCGGTCGGCGAGCGACAACGCATCGACGCGTGGAGAACGAAGCAACTCGTCAGCATGAGTCGAGCGCTGTTCCAACTGAAGCAGAATGGACGCGGCAACTTTCCGCGCGGGAGAAACGGTGAAGGATCGAGTTGGCTGAGCTTCGTGCCTGCCGTCTGGTCTGCTTTCGGACCTGTTTTCGGGCCTGTTTTCGGGTTTGGTCACCTACTCCCCCAGCCTGGAGTTTGGCAGGAACGTGTTGCTGCGCACAAATTCGGCAGCGGTGATGCGGCCTTTGCCTTCGAGCTGCACCTCTTCGAGTTCGAGCCAACTGTTCGTAGCGCAGGCGACAAACAGCTTTTCGTTTTCGGCGTGAAGTAGAGCCGGGGCGGCTGCCTGATTGCGCTCAACAGGTCTCAGGCGATGGACGATCAGCTTTCGCCCCTGCCAGGCCGTGAATGCGCCGGGCCAGGGCTGAAAGCCGCGCCAGCGATTCCACAGCTCGATGGCCGTGTATTCGGCAAAACGGATGCGCCCGTCGTCTCGCTCAAGGATGCGTGCGAGGGTGGCCGTGCCCTCATCCTGTGGGCGTGGCTGGATCGAGCCATTGGCGAGACCGCGCAGCGTCACCACGAGCAACGGCGCGCCAGCCTGCGCAAGCAAGGGAAAAAGGTCGAGGGCGGTCTGCTCCGGCGCGATGAGGATTTTCTGCTGGAGCAGAATGGGACCGGTGTCGAGGCCGGCTTCGAGCAACATGGTGGTGTTTCCGGTGACGGTGTCGCCGAGAGCAAGCGCCCACTGGATGGGTGCCGCGCCGCGATGGCGCGGCAGCAGTGACCCGTGGAGATTGATGCAGCCGAGGCGCGGCAGCGAGAGCATCCAAGGCGGAATGATGCGCCCGTAGGCGACGACCACGATTGCGTCCGGTGCAATGGATTCAAGCTGCGCGCGGAAGTCTTCGTTCTGTTTGATCTTTTCCGGCTGGGCGATGGGCAAACCATGCTGTGCGGCGCGCTGTTTGACGGCGGGAGCGGTCAGAATCTGCCTGCGTCCGACGGGGCGGTCGGGCTGGGTAACGACGAGCGCGATCTGATGGCCAGCGGCAAGAAGGGCGTCCAGCGACGGAACGGCAAATTCAGGCGTGCCGCAGAAGACCAGCCGCAATGGCCCGGCGTTTACCACTCGCCCGCCCGCTGCATCTTGCGAATCCTGCGCAGGGCCAGGTCGCGCTTGAGGCCGCTGATGCGGAAAATAAACAGGACGCCGTCGAGGTGGTCAATCTCATGCTGAAGGCAGCGGGAGAGCAGCTCTTCGCCTTCGACCTCGAACCATTTTCCATGAGCATCCTGGGCGCGGACGCGAACACGAGCCGCGCGCACCACCTTCTCGCGAATCTCGGGAAAGCTGAGACAGCCCTCTTCTTCGTAGATTTTTCCGTGGCGCTCGACGATCTCGGGATTGATGAGGACCATCTTTTTTTCGGGGTCTTTTCCGTTCGACAGATCGACGACCGTGATGCGGCGCGAGCGGTTGACCTGAGGCGCGGCGAGGCCGATTCCCTGCGCGGCGTACATGGTCTCGAACATGTCTGCGACAAAGGCGCGGAGCGCGTCGTCAAACTCGGTGACGGGTTCGCCGGGCTGCTGTAAAACCGGCTCGGGATATTTCACAATCGGAAAAATCATCGTGCTTGCTCGCGTGCCTTCTAACCAGTTTAGTATTTGCGAATCTGATCGAGGTAGCCGTCAAAATTGCGGCGGAGTTCGAGGGCAGAGTCGCCGCCGAATTTTTCCATTACCTGTTGCGCGACGATAAAGGCGACCATGGCTTCCGCAGCGACACCCGCCGCAGGCACGACGCAGATGTCTGAGCGCTCGTAACTGGCAGCGGTGGCCTCGCGGGTATCGAATCGGACGGATTCGAGCGGACGTCGCAGCGTCGAGATGGGCTTGAGATAGCCGCGCACGACGACATCTTCACCGTTCGAGATGCCGCCTTCGATGCCGCCGGCGTTGTTCTGGTGGCGGGTAAAGCGGGTGAGTTTTTCGGCATTTTCCGGGCCGTAATAGATGGCATCGTGGACCGACGAGCCGAAGCTTTCCGCAGCCGTGACGCCGCGTCCGATTTCGACCGCTTTCACGGCCTGCAGGCTCATGACGGCCCAGGCCAGCAGCCCATCCAGGCGCTCATCCCAGTTGGCGTAGGTGCCCACGCCGGGTGGCAGCCCGTGGACGACAACCTCGAAGACGCCGCCAACGGTGTCTCCAGAGCGCGAGGTCTCGGCGACCTCCTCCCTCATGCGCTCCTCGACCACGGGATCGACGCAACTGAGCAGTATTTCGTCCTTTGCCGTGACCGCAACAATCTCTTCCCAGGTAACGGCGCGTTCGAGCGCAACGCGGCCTACGCGGATGACGTGGCTCGCGACCTCGATGCCGAGGGAACGAAGCAACAGCTTGGCCACAGCACCCGCAGCAACGCGGGAAGTGGACTCGCGCGCGGAGGCTCGCTCGAGCACATAGCGCGCGTCGGGGAAGTTGTATTTGAGCGCGCCGGGCAGATCGGCATGGCCAGGACGAGGCGAAGTTACGGCCTGATGTTTGCTGGCGTCTCCGGCTTCGACGGGCAGCTTTTCTTCCCAGTTTTTCCAGTCGCGATTGACGATCTGAATGGCGATGGGCGAGCCGATGGTCTTCGCGTGACGGACGCCGGAGAGGATGTGCGCCTTGTCGGTTTCGATCTTCATGCGGCCGCCTCGGCCAAAGCCCTGCTGCCGGCGCCAGAGTTCGCGGTTGATGAAATCGAGATCGACCGGAATTCCCGCGGGAAGACCGGAGATGAGGGCAATCAAAGCCTCGCCGTGCGACTCGCCAGCGGTTTCAAAACGGATCATATCTCTTTGATTGTAACGAAGAACGGCTGCTCGCGGAGCAATGCCGTCAGCTTAGAAACCAATCCCATTGGTCTTCGGTGAGCGGAACAACCGACAGACGCCCGATAATGACCAGCGGAGACTGCGCAAAAATCGGGCTGGCCTTGATTTCTGTCAGCGTCTTCGGGGTCTTCAGCCGCTTGCCGACCTTGACCTTGACGACAGGAACTTTAGGGTCGCCGGGATCGACGCTGAGCACCTTACCCGTGCCCACGGCGCGACGCTCGTCGCCGGTGTGATAAAAAATCCACTTCGTGCCATTGGACATCTCGCGGAGGTATTTGACCGCCTGGGGATTGGTGACATTGTCCCAGATGGTCTCCTGGTCGCGGAGAAAATCGTCGAAGGAGTAGACATCCGGCTCGGTCTTGAAGAGGAAGTACGGCATGAAGTTATGGTAAGCCAGAATGCCGCGCTGACGGAAGGGGCGTCGGCGAGTGTCATCGCGGCGGAGGAGCGCCCGTGTTGTAAAGCTGAAACTCGCGGATGCGAGCGACACCCGCGCTCGAAAGGATGTTCAGGCGGACGCTGGTCGTAGTGATCGGCGGGAAGGCGTCGATCTTTTTGTGGCCGATGGCCTGGCCACCCGCGATGCGCTTCCATTGGCCATCGAGCCAGGCTTCGACGGCGTATTTCTGAATGCTCTGGCCCTCGTTGAGCCACTCCATGGTGACGGAGCGATCCAAGGTGACAGGGCGAGCGAAGTCAGCTTCAAGGACGGCGTGGCGGGAGCCAGCGGGCGCGGACCAGAAGGTGTCCGGGTCGCCGTCGAGGGCAGCGGCCGTCTCGGTGTTGACGGGCAGATGCTTCAGGGCCAGGTTGTCGCTGTAGCGCTTGCGCAGGGCCGCGCCCAGCTCTTCCAGTCGCTGCACGTCAGAGTCCGGCAGCAGACCGCGGCTATCCGGCGCGACGCCGAGCATCCACTGCGCGCCGCGGCCCACGGTTAGCTCATAAGTGTTCATCAATTCGTCGAGGCTCTTGAGCGATTTTTCATCGTTGGGATGCCAGAACCAGTGGTAGTCGCGCAGCGGAGTATCCGCCTCGACCGGCCGCCAGCGCAGATACCCGTGGCGGTCGATGACGTTCCAGTTTTCAAAATTCACGCGTCCCGATTCATTGCCCACCCAGCGCGCGTCGCCGTATTCAAACAGCGCCGTATCGGCGAAGACGATGGTGTTGGGCTGATAGGTGCGCAGCGTCTCCATGATCTTCGGGAAGTTGTAGACATGGCCGGCACTGCCCGCGCCGTCGAGCCAGAACTCGGTCAGGTTGCCGTAGTTCTGGACCAACTCTTCCAGTTCGGCGAGGTAGTACTTGTCATACGCGGCAGAGTCTGCGTAACGCGGATCGTGACGATCCCACGGGGAGAGATAGACGCCGAATTTCAGGCCGTATTTTCGCGCCGACTCAGCCACCGCGCCCACCACATCTCCTTTACCGCCCATCCATGGGCTGTTTTTGACGCTGTAAGCGGTCTGCCCGGTCGGCCACAGACAGAAGCCGTCGTGATGTTTGGCCACCAAGACGACATATTTCGCGCCCGAGTCGCGGATCGCCTTCATCCACTGGTCGGGGTTGAATTCCGTTGGATTGAAGACCTTCGGGTCTGCCGTGCCGTCGCCCCACTCGCGATCAAGAAACGTGTTGGTCGAAAAGTGAAGGATGACGCCGAACTCGAGGTCCTGCCAGGCCGTCTGTTGGGGGGAGGGCTTGACGTCGGGAAAACTCTGGGCGCTGGCGGACGAAGCGGACGAAACGGCCAAAACGGAGAAGGCCAACACCGCCAGCATAACTGAAATTCCAGCCTTCCTTCTTCGACCGGGTAACATGGATAACTCCTCGTGATTGGTTGCCTGAATCTCGCTTCCGACTCGATGAATGGCGATTATTCGCGATCCGCCACCACGTTCCAGATTGCCGGGTCTTCCGCGCCGAGAACCCAGGAGCAGAAGCCTTCCAGGCCATACTTCTGCATCAACTCATAGCGGTCACGGAAGGTTCGTTCGTCGGTGAAATAGACCCACTCCCGCATCTGCTGGCGATAGAAATAGAAGTAAGCGGAGTGGTCGTTGGTATCCCACTCGATCTTTCCCTTGTTATAGCCGTCGGCTAACTGGATGGCGTCGAGACCGTTGATATAGTCGGCTGAGGGATTGGGCTTTTCTTCCCCGCTGTCGCCGCTCTTGATCGGCGCGCCGGTAAACCAGTGGTAGCCATAGAGCGGGATGCCGAGCGATAGCTTTTCCTTCGGAACAACCTTGAGCGCATACTCGATATTCTGAATGGTCCAGTCCCAGCCAGCGACGGGGCCGGGGGTGGTCCAGCGCGTGTGCTGGTCATAGGTCATCAGGCAGACCAGATCGACGTATTTTCCAATCTCGGCCAGGTCATAGCCGCCGCGCCAATCGGTAAATATCCACTTTCCAAATCCGCCTTTCCCCTCGACATATCCGGGCGCATTGGGAACCGTGGCGATGGTCAACTGGAGCCCGGCCTTGTGCATGGCCTCAGCAGAACGCTTGACCAGTGCGCTCAACAGGTCGCGGTCGGTCCACAGAATGTTTTCGAAATCGAATTGGAAACCGGTGTAGCCATGGAGTTTGCACTCTCGGATCATGGCCTCGTTCATGCGATCCTGGGCCACCGGGTTGCTGGCCAGAGTGTGAAAATCGCTCTTGTTGAAAAGCGCTATCAGCGGCATCACCGGCAGGGTCTGTTTTTTTGCCTCGGCCAGCACCATCGGATTCGGCCCACCTGCGACCAGGCCATCCGCGTTGACGTCGTACCAGGTGGGGACAAGCAGGCCGATCTTGCTCTCGTGCGCCTGAAAGGACCGGATTGAGTCCGGATTGTCGCCCAGGTAAAACAACGCGACGGGTGCAGCGCTGGCAGAAAAGGCGGAAAACAACAACAGCAGGAGGGGCAACAGATAGATACGACGCTTCACTGATTTTCTCCCTGATTTTATCCGGCATTGGCTCAATATCCGAGCCAGGCTTGCAACTCCGCTCGATGCATACCGCGCTCGACTTGGTTGCAGTCTGACGCAGATTATGATCGTTTAGAGGCAATATATTCTTTTTTCTAACGAAATGATAGATAAATCTTCTTTTCGCTCTCCGCTTGATGAAAATGATTGCCATCGAGGAGACACATCGACAAGCCCATACACCCAATCGCGTGTTTTGCTCAGTCTTTCCAGTATGGAACCGTTATCAACTGCGTTCCTCGGGTATGAAAATCTCGGGTCGCCAGAATTTCCGTCTTGCGCGTCGTGCTACTGCCTGCATAGACTTCAATCGATTTACCTCGGAGACCACGCTTTCCCGGCGCGAGGAATCCCAGTCCGAGCACAATGCAAGAGGCGCATGTAATGTTCATATCGACCGGAAATGAAATACAATTATGAATGATTTGGCTTATAATGATCGTTCTGGATTATTTTCCGAGAAGAACAGGGCGGAATCGCAGCCAGGTCAGAACTTCCCGAGAGTACTTTCCGGACCATTGATGACTCATACGATTTGTTTTGAAATTTGTGCCGAGAGCCTGGAATCGGCGATGGTGGCCGAGGCAGGTGGAGCGGACTCGGTCGAGCTATGCTGCCAGTTGGCGCTCAGTGGCATGACGCCAGCGCCCAGGGTGATGGTCGAGACAGTCCGAGCGCTTTCCATCCCTGTGCATGTTTTGATTCGCCCTCGCGGCGGAGATTTTGTTTACAGCGAAGCCGAGTTTCACCTCATGGAGGAGGAGACGCGCGCGGCAAAATCGGCTGGCGCGGCAGGAATTGCGATCGGGTTCCTGCTACCGGACGGCAGTATCGACCTGGATCGCACACGCCGCATGGTAGCCCTGGCTGCGCCGATGGAGGTGACCTTTCATCGCGCCTTCGATGAGGCCGCCGATCTGGAGCAGGCATTGGAGGAGATTATTTCCTGCGGAGTGAACCGCCTGCTGACGTCTGGTGGCAAGCCGACTGCACACCAGGGGTCTGCGGAGATCGCCGCGCTCGATAAGCAGGCGCGAGGGCGTATCCGGATCATGGCTGGCGGCGGCTTGACGCTGTGCAACCTGCTGGCCGTGGCGCGCGCGACCGGAGTGAGTTCTTTTCACGGATCGATGATACGGAAGAAGGATTTGGTTCCTGAGACCACCGGCAACTTCGGAATCACGGGCAATCCGGCACGGGTGCCGAAGATGCCGAGCCAGTATCCGGGAGTGGCTGCCGAGCCGCTGGGGAGCGTTGCTCTCGAAGACGTTTGCGAAGCGATTCGCCTGCTGCGGGGGTCGCACCACTCCGAACTCGACCCGCAGTTTGTGAGTTGAGGGTCAGACCCGCATCACCTGAATCCCACGGCGTGTAAACGCTTCGACCACCTCGTCGGTGGCGCCGGTGTCGGTGATGATGGTGTGTATGTCGGCAACCGGGCAGATAAATGCAGGGCTGACGACGCCCAGCTTGCTTGAATCCGCCACGACGATCACCTGTCGGGACTGCTTGAGCATCTTGCGAAAAACCAGCGCCTCATCGGTTTCAAGCGTGGTTGCCCCGCGCTCGACATCCAGCCCAATCACGCTGAGAAAAACCTTATCCATGTAGACATCGTTCAGGAAGTTCAACGCAGCGTTGCCGGTGAGCGAAAACGACCAGGCCCAGGAGACTGCTCCACCCGTCAGAAACGTGCGAATTCCCGGCTGATTACACAGCTCCATGCTGATGTTGATGGCGTTGGTGACGACCTGAAGGTGTTGGCGATGGCGCAGGCTGCGCCCCACCAGGGTGGCCGTGGTGCCAGCGGTCAACCCGATGGTCTCATGCTCGCGGATCAGCTCTGCCGCAGCCAGGCCGATGCGCCGCTTTTCGTCGGCAAAGCGCTGCTCGCGCGCCTGAAAGCTCCGATCATAGCGGAATGGCTCGTAGAGCAGCGGCTCAACCAGCGTTGCGCCGCCGTGGGTGCGGCGGATGAGTCCCCGATTCTCGAGGTAAACCAGGTCACGGCGGATGCTCGGGGCCGAGGACCCTACTTCGTTCAGAATCTCCTCGATCGAGGCGGACCCGGATCGAAGCAGGAATTTCATGATTTTTTCGGCTCTGTCGTTGAGTTGCGTTGGCATACCCATGGATTGTACCCGCGTGAGGTGAAGAATCACTTCGCAATTTTTATCACAATTGATTCACGCTGTTTGAGTTTAATTTACTCATTATCATGATTATTTTGTCTTATTATGTTCATAGTTTGTTCACCATCGTTGCCGCGACAGAATTTCGTCGGCTAACCGGAACGCAATCCAGGAAGGGTCGTCCATGAGAACTTTCGCCTACGCCATGCTGCGTGAAATCTATGAACAGCCGGAGGCGGTCCGCCGCACGTTGGCCATGTACACCGAGCATGGGCGATTGAAAGAGGAGCGATGGAAGGGCCTGACCTCCTGGACCAGCCGCAGCGGCGAGGTGTTGATTGCAGCCAGCGGATCAAGCCGGCATAGCGGTCTGGCGGCCGAGGTGATGCTGGAAGACCTCAGCGGACTGGCGGTGGACGTGGAGTACGCGAGCGAATACAGTTGTCGCGGCAGCGAGGGTTCGCGCTTCCCTTCCGTGATCGTTCTCTCGCAGTCGGGCGAGACCTCGGACACTCTCGCCGCGCTGAGGACCGCCAGCGGCAAGGGCCAACCGACGCTCGCGATCACCAATGCGCCTGACTCGACAATGGCCAGGGAGGCGACAGTCTCGATGCCGCTCGGAGCGGGCACGGAAGTGGCGATTCCAGCGACAAAAAGCTTCCTGTGTCAGTTGGTGGTGTTGTATCTGCTGTCGCTTTACGAGGGCGAGCAGCGCGGAACGTTAGCCTCCACCGAGGTTGCAGCGCGACTGGTTGAACTGGATGCCTTGCCCGCCAAGCTGGAGGCGCATCTGGAGGCCTGGGAACGCGGGATGAACTCGCTGGCTGCAACGTATCGCGATGCCTCGACGTTCTTGTATCTCGGGCGCGGCGTACATTATCCGATCGCTCGGGAAGGCGCCCTGAAGCTCAAGGAAGCCTCCTACGTCCATGCCGAGGGGTATCCGACAGGAGAGTTGAAACACGGCCCCAACGCCCTCGTGAGCGAACGTGTGCCGCTGGTGGTGCTGGCGACGGTGGACCACAGTCTCGCGGCATCTGTGCTCCGTTACGAGAAGACGCTGCAACTGCTCGAAGAGATGAAAGCGCAGGGCGCTCGCGTCCTCGCCATCGCCAACCAGGAGGATCGCGCGGTCAAAGCTCTGGCCACCGAATGTGTGTGCGTGCCGCCGCTTTCCGAACACCTGTTGCCCATGGCCGAGGTTGTTCCGCTGCAACTGTTCTCCTATTTCATGGCGTTGCAGCGAGGTATCGATGTGGATCGTCCGCGCAACCTCGCCAAAGCAGTGATCGAATCTGCGGCGGGATGAAGTTCAACCCTGAAGGTGTCTGCAACCGGGATTTCAATGCATGAGAGGACTGGGGCATTCTGTGAAACGGAAACAGTGGACACACAACCTTTGCTATCTCGCGATCCTTGGCATCGCCGTCAGCGCGTCGCGCAGCCAGGCATCGGTCCCGAGTGCTGCGGCGAATCCGGCGACCACGCCGACGGATCGACTCTCCGAAGGCTGGTGGGCACAAAAGCATCAAGCGGTGCTCGAGCAGATTCGCGCGAATCCTGACGTGGGATTGATTCTGGTTGGCGACTCGATTACCCAGAATTACGAAAAAAGCAATCCTGAGGACGAGAATTTTCAGCCAACCTGGCAGCGCTTCTATGCGCCGCGCAAGGCGCTGAATCTGGGCTACAGCGGTGACTCGACGGAGAACGTTCTGTGGCGGCTCGATCACGGAGAAGTGGACGGAATTCATCCGGCAGCGGCGGTGGTGCTGATCGGCACCAACAACACTGGCTGGCGCGACGAAACGGCAGAACAAACAGAACTCGGCATCGACGCCGTGGTCGAGAAACTCGAAGTCAAACTGCCCCATGCGCATATCCTTCTGCTGGGCATACTGCCCAGCGGAGTCGCCGACAAAGTGGTCGCGGAAAATCTGGAGATCAATCGTTACCTCGCCAGGAAATACGGCCCTATGACCGGAGTGCCGGGAGCGCGCGTGAGTTACCTGGACATCGGATCAATTTTTTACAGAGAGGGCAAGCTCGACACAGCAATTTTTTATGATCCGCGCCTGCCGCAGCCGGGCAAGGCGCTTCACCCGGACACGAACGGACAACGCAGAATGGCCGAGGCAATCGAGCCGACGCTGACGCGCATCCTCGACGACAGCGCGCGCCAATATCTTCACTCGCTCGACGCTGTGAATACCGCGCTGATTCCGGTGCCGCGCCT
>JAJZFR010000237.1 GCA_021805265.1 Acidobacteriota bacterium
TCTTCGCTGGCGGATTTTTACAAGGACAGCGGGGTGGTTTCGCTGTTTCCCGATCTGGCCGTCGAGTGGAAGCAGATGAACACGGCGACCGAGGGTCTGAATCACTTTACCGCGGGCGACTTCGAGCGGCTGCGCGGGGAGTATCCGGTGGTGACGTGGACCATCGTTCACGGAGCGGCTCCTGCGGGTCTGGATTGCCCCTATCAGCGCGGGGGCTACGCGGTGTGCGAACTGGGGAATGTAGTGGCTGGGAAGGCGGCTGCGCGGGTTGAGTTGCCGGGCGTGGAGGCTCCTCCCGCATCTCCCCGCACAAGACGCGGGTAGATACGGGGCACCCGGATTTGGGAGTTTCCTTGCCCGGATTTGTTCGTTTCGGTGCTGGCTTTGTCAGTTTCGTCCGGTTTTGTTACGCCACGAGCGAAGTGCAAGAACAGAAAAGCCCCATCCTTGCGGACGGGGCTTTTCTGCTGGTGGCAACGGACGTATGGCTGGATGGCTTACTGGAGGCTGGCCATGACTTTGTCGAGGACCTGGCGCGAGGGCTTGGTGACCGATTCGGGCTGGGTGCCGAGGGGCTGATCGACCAGGTTGAGCTGGTCGATGAAGGTGGGCTTTTCGGTGTTCACGTAGAAGACGCCGGTGAGGACTTCGCCGTTTTCGTGGGCCTCCATCAGGGCGCGCACCGAGGCAACCTTGTTGGTGGGGTCGTAGTCCTCGCGCAGCTTGCGCAGTCGCAGGTGGGAGCCGTCATGCATGGTGACTTCGGTGGTGGTGCCTGCGTCGTACTCGACATCGATCTCTTCAAAGCTGGGCACGAAGCCAAGCTCGTTGATCGGCTCGTCGTGCTCCTGCATGAACTTGTAGCTTTTGGTCGAGCCTTCGTGGTCATTGAAGGTGACGCAGGGGCTGATGACATCGAGCATGACTGTGCCCTTGTGGGCGATGGCTGCCTTGAGCATGGCGAGCAGTTGCTTCTTGTCGCCGGAGAAGGATCGCCCGACAAAGGTTGCGCCGAGCTGAATGGCCATGGCGCAGGTGTCGATGGGTGGCAGGTCGTTGATGACGCCGGTCTTGAGCTTTGAGCCAAGATCGGCGGTGGCGGAGAACTGGCCCTTGGTGAGGCCGTAGACGCCGTTGTCTTCGATGATGTAGATCATGGGCAGGTTGCGGCGCATCATGTGGACGAACTGGCCCATGCCGATGGAGGCAGTGTCGCCGTCGCCGGAGACGCCGAGGGCCATCATGGTGTGGTTGGCGAGGATGGCTCCGGTGGCGACCGATGGCATGCGCCCGTGAACGCTGTTGAAGCTGTGGGCGCGGCTGAGGAAGTAGGCGGGGCTTTTGGAGGAGCAGCCGATGCCGGACATCTTCATGACGCGCTCGGGCTGGACGCCCATCTCGAAGAGAGCATCGACGATGCGCTCGGAGATGGCGTTGTGTCCGCAGCCAGCGCAGAGGGTGGTCTTGCCGCCGCGGTACTCGAGGACGGGCAGGCCGATGTGGTTGACTTTGGGCGTGGGAGCGCCGGTAGGGGTAGCTGTTGCCATGGCTTAGAGGCCCTCCTTGACGACCAATTCGCTGACGACGGACTCGGCATCCATGGGGAGTCCGTTGAAGTGAAGGATGCTGCGCAGCCTGACCGCCAGATCGGCGGGCAGATCGAGCTTGAGCAGGCTGGCCAACTGGGCGTCGCGGTTCTGTTCGACCACGTAGACGCGCTGGTGGGCAGCGACAAAGGACTGCACTGCGTCGTTGAAGGGATAGGCGCGGACGCGGAGGTAATCGATCTCGAGATTGTACTGCTGCATGATCTCGTCCAGGGCCTCGGTGATAGCGAAGTCCGAGGTGCCGTAGGCGAGGATGCCGATCTTTGCGCCGGAGTTGCGCACCTCGACCGGAGCCGGTACCAGAGCGCGCGCGGTGTCGAACTTGCGCCCGAGCCGCTCCATGACCTCGACGTACTCGTCTGGCTTTTCGGTGTAGGCAGCCTTGGAGTTGTGTCCCGAGCCGCGGGTGAAGTAGGCGGCTTTGGGATGGTCGGTGCCGGGCAGGGTGCGGTAGCCGATGCCATCGCCATCCACGTCGGCGTAGCGAGCGAAGCTACCCAGCCGGTTGAGGTCTTCGGCGGTGAGCACCTTGCCGCGATCGAGCGGCTTCTCCGGATAGACGAAGGGATCGGACATCCAGTTGTTCATGCCGAGATCGAGGTCAGAGAGAACAAAGACCGGGGTCTGCAAGCGCTCGGCGAGATCGAAGGCGGCGTAGCCGAACTCGAAGCACTCCCGGACCGAGCCGGGCAGGAGGATAACGTGCTCGGTGTCTCCGTGAGAGAGGAAGGCGGTGGAAAGCAGATCGGCCTGCGAGGTGCGCGTGGGCATGCCGGTCGAGGGGCCCGTGCGCTGCACGTCGAAGATGACGCCGGGCAACTCGGCAAAGTAGCCGAGGCCACTGAACTCGGCCATGAGCGAAATGCCGGGGCCAGAGGTTGCGGTCATGGACCGCGCGCCGGCCCATCCCGATCCAAGCACCATGCCGATAGCGGCCAGCTCGTCCTCGGCCTGAACCACGGCGAAGGTGGCTTTGCCGTCTTCGGTGATGCGGAACTTCTTGAGGTAGTCGATGGTGGCTTCGACGACCGAGGTGGACGGCGTAATGGGATACCAGGCAACGACGGTGACGCCGGCAAAGACCGCGCCGAGCGCAGCGGCGGAGTTGCCGTCGATGATGATCTTGCCTGCGGTCGAGTTCATGTGCTCGATCAGGTAGGGGTCCTGTTTGGGCAGGTTGGCGGCGGCGTATTCTGCACCCGCCTTGACCGCACCGAAGTTCAGCTCCATGGCCTTCTGCTTTTTGGCGAACTGCTTGTGGAGCGCGCCCTCGATTGAGGACATGTCGATGCCGAGCAGATGAGCTGCGACGCCGACGTAGACCATGTTCCTGACGAGCTTGCGCAGCTTGGCCTCGGGGCAGACAGCGGCTGTGATCTTGTCCAGGGGTACCGGGTAGCAGACGACGTCGTCGCGGTACTGGCGGAGGTTGAGATTTTCGTCGTAGATGGCGGCTGCGCCGGCGGGCAGCGCGAGCATGTCTTCGCGCGCAGTCTCGGCGTTGAGCGCGATGAGGATGTCGATCTTCCTGCGACGCGCGACGTAGCCGTGTTTGCTGGCGCGGATGGTGAACCAGGTGGGGAGTCCGGCGATGTTTGATGGGAAGAGATTTTTTCCGCTGACCGGAACTCCCATCGCAAAGATGCTCTTCAGCAGGACGCTGTTGGCCGATTGCGAACCGGACCCGTTGACCGTTGCGATCTGAATGCTGAAGTCATTGACGACGCGCGATTGCGCGTCCTGAACTGCTGAGTTGCTCTGCTCGTGACCCAGAGCAAGGTCTCCTGTCGCCATGTGGCGGGATTCCCTTCACAATGAATTTTTCGGGAAAGAATGCGGATGACGCGCATCGAACAGGCGTAAAGGCTTCTTTCGTTCCATCGACGATTATAGTCGTTTGCGTGGTGCGTGGGGGCCGTTGCAGCGAAGTGGTTCCCGCATTGCAATAAGCCGGCCTGTGTTGAACGCGGAATTCCTGAGACGGTCCGGTGCGGAGTCATGCGCGGTCCCGCGATATGGAACGGGAGATGGA
>JAJZFR010000201.1 GCA_021805265.1 Acidobacteriota bacterium
ACTGGAGCGGGATATTCATCACTGCGCTGGCCTTCGCCTGCTTCAGCCTCACCGCCTCGGCGACTTACATCGTCAACGATCTGCTCGATCTTGAAACCGACCGCCGCCACCCGCGCAAAAGCAAGCGTCCATTCGCGTCCGGCGATCTCTCCGCTTTCCAGGGCCTCGCCGTGGCTGGCCTCTTCCTCGCCGGCGCACTGCTCGGAGCGCAGTTCCTGCCCGCAGAGTTCTTCGGCTGGCTGCTCCTCTATTTCGTTACCACCCTCACCTACTCCACGGTCCTCAAACGAATCCCCCTGGTCGATGTGATGGTTCTCTCGGGCCTCTATACCCTCCGCCTGCTGGCCGGCGGAGCCGCTACCCATACTCCCATCTCCCCCTGGATGGCCGGATTTTCTGTCTTCCTCTTCCTCTCGCTCGCCATCGTCAAGCGCTTCGCGGAACTCGAAAACCTCCGCATCAGCGGCGCGCAGCCAAAAAACGGGCGGGGCTATCTCCTCTCTGACATGGAGCAGCTCCGCAGCTTCGGCACCGCCAGCGCCTACTCCGCTGTCGTCATCTTTGCCATGTATATCAGCGGCCAGACCAGCAACACCCTCTATCACCACCCAAACCGCCTATGGCTCATGCTGCCGCTGATGATCTTCTGGGTCAGCCGCGCCTGGCTGCTTGCCTCCCGCGGCGAGTTGAATGAAGACCCGGTCGTCTGGGCGGTCACCGACCGCGTCAGCCTCTTACTCGGCGTTGCGATCGCAATCGTAATTTTCCTGGCCATTTAGCCAAACTCTTCCCAACAGCCCGATGGAGGAAAATGAAGCTGCATACATCCGCCAACAACCATGCCCCGCCACAATTTCAATCCTGGGGCGGCTATCCGCGGCTGAACGCGGACCTCGTTGCCCTGAACTGGGCTGGCGATTTCCCTCTCAGACACTCCCCGGAAAACTCGATGCTCCCGGTCGGCATGGGGCGCAGCTATGGCGACTCCTGCCTTCTCGACGGCGGAACGCTGCTGGGTGCCCGCGGACTGGATCGCCTGATTCACTTCAACCCTGAAACCGGACTCCTGCGCTGCGAAGCCGGCGTCAGCCTCGCCGAGATTCTCGACTTCGCCGTCCCTCGCGGATGGTTTCTTCCCGTCACTCCCGGAACAAAGTTCGTCACCGTCGGCGGTGCCATCGCAAACGATATTCACGGCAAGAATCATCACGTCGCCGGAACCTTCGGCTGTCACGTCCCGCGCTTTGAACTCGTCCGCTCCGACGCCACCCGCATGGTCTGCTCCCCTTCAGAAAATCCCGAGTGGTTTCACGCCACCATCGGCGGCCTGGGATTGACCGGTCTCATCCCCTGGGCCGAGGTTCAGTTGCGCCCCATCGTCTCGCGCAAAATGGACTACCGAGCCACCAAGTTTCGCGACCTGAAGGAGTTCCTCGATCTCTCCCAGGCATCGAGCGGCGTTGAATACACCGTTGCGTGGATAGACTGCGTGTCCAGTGGCAGAAATTTTACCCGCGGCATCTTCATGCAGGGCCACCATGCGTCCCAGCCGGAAAGCCTTACCCCATCCCCGGAACCCAGGCTCTCCGTTCCCGTCATGATGCCGGCCGCGCTCCTCAACCACTACACTGTCGCGGCCTTCAATTCGCTCTACTACCATCGACAACTCACTCGTGAGAAGACGGCTTCGTTGGATTTCGAGCCGTTCTTCTATCCCCTCGACAGCATCCTCCACTGGAACCGCATCTACGGCAGAGACGGTCTACTGCAATTCCAATGCGTCCTGCCCACCATGGAAGACACCCGCGGCATCACCCGGATTCTCCGCGCCATCACCGATTCCGGCCTGGCTTCCTTCCTCGCCGTCATCAAGGTCTTCGGAAATCTCCCGTCGCCGGGGATGATGTCCTTTCCCCGACCCGGCATCACCCTCGCACTCGACTTTCCCGTGCGACGCGAGGTGACCTTCGCTCTGCTCGACAAACTCGCCGCCACAACGCTCGACTACGGCGGCTCCATGTATCCTGCAAAGGATGCCCGCATGACGGCAGCCCAGTTTCAGGCCTTCTATCCCCAATGGCAGCAGTTTTCCAACTACATCGATCCGGCATTCAACTCCGCCTTCTGGCAGCGCGTGACCAATCATGAATAATTCAGAATCGTTTCCCCAATCCACCCTCGTCCTGGGAGCCACGTCCGCAATCGCCATGGCCGTCATGCGCAGGATGGCCCCGCAGCGCACCCGCTTCTTTCTTGTGGCCAGGAGCCATGCCAAACTCGAAGCCGTTCGCCAGGACCTGCTCACCCGCGGTGCCGCCAGCGTCGAGATCCTGGTCGCCGACCTCGATGACACCGCCTTCCATCCCACCATCCTCGACAAGGCAACGCGCGCGCTCGGCAACATCCAACTCGCGCTGATTGCCCATGGCGTTCTCGGCGATCAGCAGCAGGCTCAGGATGACTACTCCGCAGCAGAGGCGATTCTGCGGACTAATTTCCTCTCCGCCGTCTCACTCATTACAATTCTCGCCAACTCCTTCGAAGCGCAGCGCGCGGGCACTCTCGCCGTCATCTCCTCGGTCGCCGGAGACCGCGGACGCAAGAGCAACTACGTCTACGGCGCTTCCAAGGGCGCGCTCAATATCTTCCTCGACGGCGTCCGCAATCGCATCGACCGAAGCGGCGTCCAGGTGCTCACCATTCGCCCCGGATTCGTGGCCACTCCCATGACCGCTCACCTGCCACAAGGCCGTCTCTTCGCCACTCCCGATGTCGTCGCCAACGGAATTGTACGCGCCATTCAAAAGCGCAGCGATAACGTCTATGTGCCGGGGTTCTGGGCCTTCATCATGTTCGTCATTCGCTCGATCCCCGAAGCCATCTTCAAGAAAATGAACCTGTGATCGAAATCACTCTCCTTTGACCCATACATTTGCAAGAGAACCGCGTTCCGGAGGTACGAAGAAGCAACTTCCCGCTTCGTACTGCATTCTCGCCGCAGCGCCCTGCTCACGCTCTTCCCGGCCGTGCTCGCCATGCGCGGACGCTCCCGGACATTCCAGCAGATGCGCTACGCGGGTCTCGAAAAATACAAAAACGCTACCGTCATCGCCGGCGACGTCGGATTCATCGGATACTTCACCGGCGCACAGGTCTGCGCCAGGAATAACCCCGGTCTGTTGTTCCTCACCACGTCTCAACTCAGCGGAATCGCCCCGTTCCTCGATGTAAAGCAGTTTCACAGTAGGTAAAACCAGCGGGAGTGGATATTCGCGCAGCTTTTCCTTAAGAAAAGCTGCACCTCGCAATTTTGGCTCGGGCACAGTAACTGTGAAACTGCTCTAAATCGCTGGAAGACCTCGATGATCGTCGACTTCCGCAACGTCTCCAGCAATGATCGACACTACCTGATGCTCCCGGCTGCCCGTTAACCCCTGGCCACGTTGCCAGCCCTCAGCCCCAGGCCCTAACCAACCAGGACCCACACAGGGACATCCGGTCCACCCGCTTGATGGCTCAGGAGGGGCTTCTCCGGCGCTGACACTCTCCTATCCGTCTCTGCGGCAGAGCCTACTCCGCCTCGCGATCCGGAAAGAATAGTTCAAACACCGTCCCCGATGTCGAGCCTTCGCTC
>JAJZFR010000282.1 GCA_021805265.1 Acidobacteriota bacterium
CTGCCGTATCTGTATGCCTGCGCGATGGTGGCGAATGCGGCGTCGTTTGCGCTGCCGATCTCGAACCCTGCGAACCTGGTGGTGTTTCGAGGCGTGATGCCGACGCTGGGTCGCTGGCTGACGGCGTACGGGGTGTCTTCGCTGCTGTCGGTCGGGGCGACGTACCTGGTGTTGCGGATTGTTTTCCGCAAGGAGCTTGGGTCAGGTCCTGAAGCGACGGAAGCGGCGATGCGGCTGAGCGGCAATGGGCGGCTGGTGTTGGCGGGGCTGGCGGGCATGGTGATTGCGCTGCTGACGGCGTCGGCGAAGGGGATCGATCTGGGCTGGCCGACGTGCGGTCTGGCGGTGCTGGTGACGGTGGTGGTTTCGATCCGCGCGCGGCGGGACCCGGTGGAGCTGCTGGGCCGGATCAGTTGGAAGACGCTGGCGCTGGTGGCGGCGCTGTTCATTCTGGTGGACGCGGTGATTGGCATTGGGGCGCTGACGGAGGTTGTCCGGCTGCTGCACAGGGCGGAGGGACTGGCTCCGGCGTGGGGAGTGCTGGCGGTGAGTTTTTCGATCGGGTTGGGGAACAACCTGGTGAATAACCTGCCGCTGGGGCTGATTGTTGGCGCGGCGACGCAGGCGGCGCACCTGCCGATGCTGATGCGGGCGGCGGTGATGATGGGCATCGACCTGGGATCGAACCTGTCGATCACGGGATCGCTGGCGACCATCCTGTGGCTGATCGCACTGCGCAGGGAGAAGCTGAACGTGGGTTTTGTGGAGTTTCTGAAGGTCGGCGTATGGGTGATGCCGGCGGGGATTGCGGCGGCGGCGGCGGGTGCGCTGGCGATGCGTGCGCTGCATTTTCTGTGAGTCAGCCAGCGTCTTTGCGGAGACGCGGGAGCGGATGGTATGGTGGTCCGTCGCGGGAATCTGACGCGGGAGCGGTTGACTATGCGAGTTGGTTTGAGTTTTCTGGCGGGCGTGCTTTCCCTGATGAGCGCTGTTTTGCCCCTTGTCGCGCAGCCGAGTGGTGCTCAGCCGAGCAGCCGTGGGGCTGCGGTGAAGCTGGCGTTTGCGCGGGCCGAGCACCTGCGGCACGGGATCAACGCTTCGATGTGGTTTGCGCAGTCGGCGAGCGACTACACGGCGGCGCGGACGGACAAGTACATTGACGCGGCGGATATACGGTTGATGGCGAAGCTGGGGTTCGACCACGCGCGGCTGAGCATCGATCCGGAGCCGTTGACACGCGGGCCAGTGGGCGCGGACGGGCTGAATGCGGAGTTTCTGGGGCGCGTGGATCGCGCGGTAGACGAGATGATCGCGCAGGGTCTGGCGGTGATTGTGGACGTGCATCCGGAGGAGAATTACAAGTTTAGGCTGCGAACCGGGACGGACGGCGTGGCACGGTTTGAGGCGCTGTGGCGCGCGCTGGCGGCGCACTACGCAACTCGGGATCCGAAGATGATCTTCTTCGAGGTGATGAACGAGCCGGAGGTGGAGGACGATTTTCGCTGGGCGGGGATCGAAGCGCAGACCATCGGTGTGATTCGCGAGGCGGCGCCGGAGAACACGATCGTGGCGGTGGGCGCGCACTGGGACAGCTTGCAGGACATGCTGGCGCTGACGCCGTTTGCGGACGGAAATATCCTCTACAACTTCCACTTCTATGAGCCGTACGAGTTTACCCACCAGGGCGCGGGCTGGTCGACGGGCTGGTGGCGTTATACGCATGGGGTTCCCTATCCGGCAACCGACACGGATGAGGCAGCGATGGCGCGGGTGTTGCAGGAGATTCCTGGGACGGGCGCGGGCGCGGCGGACCGGCTGGAGCTGGAGCGATACTTTTTGAACGACTGGAATGCGCGTCATATACGGCTGCTGGTGGATGCCGGGGCGGCGTGGGCGAAGGGTTATGGCGTGCCGGTGGTGTGCGACGAGTTTGGCGCGTTTCGCGACCACTCGGAGCCGGCGGCGCGGGCGCGCTGGATCCGCGATGTAAGGACGGCGCTCGAGGCCGATGGCATGGGCTGGACAATGTGGGACTATCGGGGGAACTTTGGCGTGGTGACCAAGGCGGAGGGCGAGGCGGCGGTTCCGGACGCGGCGGTGGTTGCGGCGCTGGGGTTGGCTTCGCGATAGGAGATTTTCGTCAAGTTGTTTTATTTCAGGTACATGGCTGTGTTTTCTTGTGTGTTTGGGCGGTCTGCTTACCACTCAGTAAATATACATGTTACCTAAAACAGGGGGGTGGTATGTGTTTGCGGGCTGCGATTCAATCCCTGGGCGACCGGGAAGGGCTGGGCTTTGAGGCGGCTTTGTTCCTGGATTGAAGGCTGGTGAGGTGGAGTTCTTCCTATTTCTCGTTTCGCATGTATTTGATCAGAAACTGATACTCTGCGGCTGCATCCGCATATCCTTCAAGCCAGACTCGCACCTTTATGAATCCTTCCTGGCTTATAGGCAAGCCAAGCATTTCGATGTGATTCCTGCTTTGGAGATCGTCGTTTTGGGTAATTTTGAACTTGGTTATGAGTTCCGCAAATTGTTGTCCTGCAGGACTGAGAACCTGGGTCCGCTGAGTGAATTCGATGTCTTTTTCTTCGGGAGTGTGCTGCCATAGTGCGAAAATGGCCCAACGCGCCGGGGAAACAGCGTTCTCCGGCAAAGGCGCGTCCTGCACTTGAATATTCATCCTCTGGAAGATGTTAATCAGGGATGGAAGGGAACCTGCCCTGTCTACCAGCACTCTTTCGCAAGCTGCCAGGACGAGAAGTTTAGGCATAGATTCCCCCTTACGCGGCACTGGCCAGTACATCATTTTTCGACAGAACAAGGGTCTTTACACTTGTGGAAACGAATCCCCCGTAATATGTCACAGCATACGCGCCAAGTAATTGGGTCCAGGGATTCCAGCCAACAGGGGGAGATCGAAAGAACCACGGGGTTCCCTTTGCTATCCATTGGGATCGCAGTTCTTCGTGGGAGGAAATCTCGTCGTCATTTCCGAACTCAGTTCCGCAACACTCGCAGATGTTGTAATCCCTGGGCGCGTCCTGCATTCTCGTGTAGTAACAAACCGGGCATGTATACACAGTTTCCTCATCCTGTCCTAGCACATTGTGCCTGCACGTAACCAGCTGCGCTGCGATAGCGAGTTATTTTGGCGGCGGTTACGATGTAATACGTTCGGACGGTCAGCTCATTGAATACGATTCCAAAATGCCGGGTAGTACCGTCTATCCGACATCGGTCCCGTGTGCCAGTAGTTCGAAAGCACTCATGCATGCTCGGGTGCATTATGGCACCCATGAATTTCTCCGCCATGGCTTCATAGTCGAATTCATTTGTCGCCCCGAATTCGTGTCCATGTTTGGCGAAATGCAGCGAACGTTGCCATGCGTTAAGAAAAGGCACAGTGCCAACAATATACAACATCATCGACAGGATGCTCTATCACCATCAGTGTATTTGACTCCCCAGAAACCCCAATGATTCCAGTTTCTGCACTCACTTTTCCTGAGAGCCTGTCCAGAAACTAAGTAGATCGTCGTAGTAGCAGGTGAGCGAAGGCGATGTGGATCATCGTTTCAGCCGAGGTGTGGCGGAGTTCGTAGTCTTTGCTGAGTCTACGGCTCCAGTTAA
>JAJZFR010000285.1 GCA_021805265.1 Acidobacteriota bacterium
TGGCAACCTCCTCAGAATCCGTCGCCACCACCACAGCGTCCATCGTTCCGCTCTCAGCCGCCGCCCGCCACACCCACTCGATCATCGGTTTGCCGGCAATATCCAGCAACACTTTACGCGGCAGGCGTGTCGATCCAAGCCGCGCCGGAACAACTCCCAGCGTTCGCATCTTCATGTCCGCTAGTCTACCCGCACCCGTGCTGGCGTGTCGCGGGCCACCTGCGCCAACCGGATACCAGCACCAGGCACACCTGTGCTTGCCAGGGAATCGCAGCCAGAGACCGGGATCAACCGCGATAGGGTGATCCACAAGAACCGAGTTTGACCGCCCCCCCAAGGCACCGTATCATCGTAGAAAGCAGCCCCCAGGCGCGGCATTTGCTCGCCCCAGGTGCGGGCGCTTTCAGCCTGGATCAACCAGGCTTCCCGGCGGAGTAGCTCAGATGGTTAGAGCGACGGATTCATAACCCGTAGGTCGGCGGTTCGATCCCGCCCTCCGCCACCACTTCCATCCACCGCTTCTCAAACCCTCCAACGGCGATCCCGCTCCCGGATATTTCCTCCCGCCAGCCGTCTCGCCGATAATTCCTCTATGCTTGTCCTCGCCTCTGCCAGTCCCCGACGCAGCGAACTGCTCACCCAGGCGGGATTTGCCTTCCGCGTTCATCCCGCCAACATCCCCGAAGACCCCGCGCCCGGCGAAGACCCCATCGCCTACGTCACCCGGCTAGCACGCCAAAAAGCGGAGGCTGTCTTTCAGCAACTCTCACCCGACCATCCCGAAATCGCCGTCCTCGGCGCAGACACCACCGTCACCCTCGACGACCTCATCCTGGGAAAGCCCGATTCCCCCGCCGACGCCGCTCGCATGCTCCGACTGCTCTCAGGGCGCACCCATCGCGTCATCACCGGCGTCTCGCTCATCACCCACAGCCGCACCCTCGCCGCCGCCGAGGTAACAGCCGTCCAGTTCCACTCCATCGCGGACGCCGAAATCGAAGCCTACATCCTCACCGGCGAACCCCTCGACAAAGCCGGAGCCTACGCCATCCAGGGCCGCGCCGCCTGCTGGATTCCCCGCATCCACGGCTGCTACTTCAACGTTGTCGGACTCCCCATCGCACTCGTCCGAAACCTCCTCGACACCCTTCCGCCGCGTGCCGGGTTGGAACTCCACCATCCTGAGCAGGCCCCTACAACACCCGACCAGCCGCCTTCGCAAAGTACGTCACAATAAAATCCGCCCCCGCCCGACGCATCCCCACCAGGCTCTCCAGCATCGCCCGCTCCGGCTCCAGCCACCCCCGCGCAAACGCCGCCTGCAACATCGAATACTCTCCCGAAACCTGATACACCCCCAGCGGAACCTCGAACCGATCCCGCGCCATCCGCAGAACATCCAGGTACGGCATCCCCGGCTTCATCAGGATCATGTCCGCGCCTTCCGCCAGGTCCAGCTCGATCTCCCGCATCGCCTCCCGCGCGTTCGCCCCGTCCATCTGATAACTCCGACGATCACCAAATTGCGGCGCAGAGTCCGCCGCCTCGCGAAACGGTCCGTAAAACGCCGAGGCAAACTTCGACGCATAGCTCAGGATCGGCGTCTCTTCCAATCCCCCCTCATCGAGCGCCGCGCGCATCCGGCCCACTCGCCCGTCCATCATGTCGCTCGGAGCCACCATATCCGCACCCGCCCGCGCCAGGCTCACCGCCGTCCGCGCCAGCAACTCCAGGCTCGCGTCGTTCTCCACCGTGAACTCCTCGCCGTGTCGCTCGATCACACCGCAGTGCCCGTGGCTCGTGTATTCGCACAAACACACGTCCGCGATCAGCACCAGCGACCGGGACACAGGCTTCAGCGCCCGCAGCGCCGTCTGCACAATCCCTGCCTCGTCCCACGCCCCACTCCCCTCGGAATCCTTCTCCGCCGGAAGCCCGAACAACAGCAGCCCGCCCAACCCCAGCCGCGCCGCCTCTTCCGCTTCTTTCACCGCCTCATCCACGCTCAACTGAAACACGCCTGGCATCGAGCCAATCTCCCGCCGCACCCCCTCGCCGGGACACACAAACAGCGGATCAATCAATTGCCCCGGCTCCAGCCGTGTCTCCCGCACCAGGCTCCGCAAAGCCTCCGTCCGACGCATCCTGCGCATTCTCACCTGTGGAAAGTCCATACTCACGATTTTATGCCTTCCTATGCCCTGCCATTTGCGTTCTGTTTCCACTTCTCGTGCTATCGTCCTGCCATACCTTCTTCTCTCCAATTTCCGTTTCAGGAGCCACACTCATGGACCTCGGTCTCGCCGCGCGTTACACATCTCACTGGGAGGGCCTCCGCTCGACCGTCTATAACGACACCAGGGGCATTCCCACCATCGGTGTCGGCTTCAACCTCACCACCCCCGGTGCGCCGGACGAAATCGCCGCTCTCGGTCTCGATTACCAATCCGTCCTCGATGGCTCCGTCGCCCTCACCAACGACCAGATTGACCAGCTTCTCCAGTCCACCCTCCAGACCGCCGTCAACGGTGCTCTGGCCCTCGTCCCGGACTTCGACTCCATCCCCTCGAACCAGCAGATCGTCCTCGCCGATCTCGTCTTCAACATGGGCCAGGCGACCCTCGGAACTTTTGTCCACACCCTCGCCTACATCCAGCAGCAGAACTGGGCCATGGCCGCCTACAACCTCCAGCAGTCCCTCTGGTTCACTCAGGTCGGCTCTGGCCCCACCCAGCGCGGAGGTGCCGACTGCGCCGTCCTCGCCGGCTCCGCCCAGCCCACCGACTTCCTCGCCTGAATCTCCCGGAATTCCAGCCTCAAAAACAAAAGGCGCGTGAAGAGCAGCCGTCCCTCCCGGCTGCCCGTCACGCGCTCACTTTGCTTGAAACAAAACTTTCCCGGATGACCTAACCTGCGCCGCCAGAACCCGACGGCTCTGGCCAGGCGTGCAGACAGCTTATTCGGGGTTTGTCTCCGACGACCCAGAGAACGAAGCCACCACCGCCGGACAAACCAGAATCGCCAGAAACGCTATCCCAACTATCAAATCATGCATCGCTCTTCTCCTTCTTTTGACGAGCCGGCATCACCCGTCCACGTGTCCTAGATTCGCTCAGTTTCTCCTGGGAAGAAATCCCACATCCAGTCCAACCTCCGCCACGCTCGGGTCAATCCGAATTCCACAAAGGTGTTATCCGCGCCACCCTTCCATCCCCCCGCGAACCAGCACCCACGGCCATCCCCCCAATCCTGGGCAATCCGGCACAATCCAAGCACCCACAGCCCAGCAAATCCGGGTGCCAATCAGAGCACAATCCAAGCACCCATAGCCCAGCGAATCCGGGTGCCAATCCGAGCACAATCCAAGCACCCATAGCCCAGCGAATCCGGGTGCCCCATATGTGCCGGGCCGCTTTTGCCCGGAACATGTGGGCCACTCACCTCCCCAACCCAATCCACCCCACTCCCGCCCAGCCAGCTATCCTGTTTCCAGTCATGTCCATCAACGATCCTGTCCCGCAGCCCGTTCTCCACCTCGACGCCAACGCCATCGAGTGGCCCGCGCTGCTTGCCCTGCTTGCCGCCTCCGCCGCCTCCCAGCCGGGCCGCGAAGCCATCTACGCCCTTCA
>JAJZFR010000226.1 GCA_021805265.1 Acidobacteriota bacterium
TTTTTTTGTGGAGCTGTAGTGCTCTGCACAGTGACTTGGCGTTGAGACAACCCTTCCGCACGGTAAACCCATCTCAAAGAGTGAGAAGTTCCTGATTTTCTGCTGGCCTGCTGGATTGCAAAGGTGCGCCTGGTTCGAACTACTGTTGGAATCGTGAATTTCCGACGGAGGTGTCGTGTTGCGAGAGAGGCCAGCTCTCCTTGAGAGCCAATCCATTGTGTTAACTCAGGTAAAATTTCTCCTGATGCAAGAAAGGTGTAAGACGATGAAGAAATTGATTTCTCCGCTTCTGTGCGTATGTATGGCTGTGATGACAACGGGGGTGGCCTCGGCCGCTTCGACGAAGGATGCTCTGCAACAGCGGGTGGACGCCGCGAAGGTAGTTCTGGACCAGATACTCGGGACATCGGACCGGACGATTCCGCTGAACATATTGCAGATGGCGACATGTGTGGGGGTGGTTCCGGGGATGAAAAAGGGCGCGTTCCTGTTTGGATTGCAGTATGGGCAGGGATTGGTGACCTGCCGAACGGGCCATGGTTGGAGCGCGCCGGTGTTCATTCGGATGGCTGGCGGATCGTTCGGGTTTCAGGCTGGCGGGCAATCGACGGACCTGATCCTGGTGGCGGTCAATGACCGGGGCTTTCAGGATTTGCTGAAGAGCAAGTTCCAGATAGGCGGGGATGTGAGCGCGGCGGCGGGGCCGGTGGGTCGGGACTCGCAGGCGGCTACGGACTGGAAGATGAGCGCCGAGCTGCTGACGTACTCGCGGAGCAAGGGATTGTTTGCCGGGATCGATCTGGATGGGACTTCGGTGAGCCAGAATATGGACGATACGACGACGTATTACGGGCAGAGCCACAGCTTCAAGACGATTCTGCACGGGGATGTGGCCGTACCGGCGGGCGCGGTGCCGTTTGTGAAGACGGTAGCGAGTGCGTTTGTGGACGCGAAGGCCCGCAAGTAGACGCGACGCAATTCAGGCAGGAGAACAGGACAACCGAGGGGTTGTCCTGTTCTGTTTTTGGGGTGTGTTTGAGCGGCGCGCAGTAAACTGAATCGGTGGCGAGAGGGACAGGACGAGCGCGAGGGTGGATGGAGTATGCGCCGGTGTGGTGCGTGGCGCAGATGCTTGGGTTGGTGCCGCGCGGGTTGGGCCGGAGGGTTGGCGCGGGGCTGGGCTGGGTTGTCTATCACGCGGCTGCGCGGCTGCAGAGGACGGGGCGGCGGAATCTGGCGCTGGCGCTGCCCGAGCTGACGGAAAACGAGCGCGAGGGCATTCTGCGGCGGATGTACCGGAATCTGGGGTGGCAACTGGCGGAGTTTTGCCGGATGAGGCGCTATACGGCAGGGAATACGGCGGGCTGGATTCGCTACGAGGGGCTGGAGAACTTTACTCGGGCGCGGGCGGCGGGCAAAGGCGTTCTGATCCTGACCGGTCACCTGGGAGCGTGGGAGCTTTCGAGTTTTTATCACTCGCTGATGGGCCATCGGATGGGGATGGTGATTCGGCGGCTGGATAACAGCCTGCTGGACGGGTGGGTGAACCGGATACGGTGCCTGCACGGGAATCGCGTGCTTCACAAGGATGATTTTGCGCGCGGGCTGCTGACGGCGATGCATGGTGGAGAGACAGTCGGAATCCTGATGGATACGAACATGACTCCGCCGCAGGGCGTGTTTGTGGATTTTTTCGGGCGGGCGGCATGTACGGCAAGCGGTCTGGCTCGGGTTGCGCTGAAGACCGGGGCGGCGATAGTGCCGGGATTTCTGGTGTGGGAAGAGCGGGAAAGGCAGTATGTGCTGCACTTTGGCCCGGCGCTGGAGTTCGCGGCGAGCGGGGATCGGGAGCGGGATATTTGCGAGCTGACGGCGGAGTGTACGGCGGAAATCGAGCGCTGGGTGAGGCGGTATCCGGAGCAGTGGCTGTGGATACATCGGCGGTGGAAGACGCGTCCCGAGGGCGAAGGGCCGCTGTATTGAGGAGACGAGCATGAGGGTTGGGGAGTTGATGGAGCGGCTGGGCGGGCGACTGGTGGCGGGCAGCGCGGAGGCGGTGGTGAGCGGCGTGGGGGAGTTGGAACAGGCCGACGCGAGCCTGATCGTGTTTGCGGAGAGTGCGTCCGGGGTTTCCGCAGCGGCTGGGAGCGGGGTGGTGGTGATTCCGGAGGGAGTCGCGCTCCCAGAGGCGATGGGTGGCATGGTGGTGGTGAGTGCGGGGCAGCCGCGGCTGTGGTTTGCGCAGGCGGCGCGGCTGCTGCGCGTCCCGCTGGCGGTGGGTGGTGTGCACCAGAGCGCGGTGGTGGCCGAGGACGCGGAGCTTGGCGCGGACGTGACGGTTGGGGCCTGCGCGGTGGTCGAGAGCGGGGCACGGGTGGGAGCGGGGAGCCGGATCGAAGCCGGCGCGGTGGTTGGGGCGGGGGTGAAGATTGGCCGGGATTGCCGGATTTATCCGCGAGCAGTGGTGTATGCGGGAACGGAGATTGGGGATCGCGTGGTGGTTCATGCCGGAGCGGTGCTGGGGGCGGATGGCTTCGGGTATGTGCGGGATCAGGCGACGGGGCGGTATACGCAGTTTCCCCAGCAGGGCAGGCTGGTGATCGAGGACGACGTCGAGATTGGCGCGAACACGACGATCGATCGCGGAGCGCTGGCGGAGACGCGGATCGGTCGGGGTACGAAGATCGACAACCTGGTGCATGTGGGGCACAACTGCCGGATCGGCGAGGATGTGGTGATGGCGTCGCTGTGCGGGGTTTCTGGTTCGTCCACGGTGGGCAATGGGGCGGTGCTGGCGGGGCAGGTGGGGATTGGCGACCATGCGCATGTGGGCGACGGGGTGATCCTGGGCGGGCAGGCCGGGGTGTTGCCTGGCAAGACAGAGACGCGGCGCGGGACGGTGCTGTGGGGGACGCCGGCGAAGCCGCTGCGGGAGTATCTGCGGGAGCTGGCGACGCTGAGCCGACTGAGCAAGATGAACAAGATGAGCAGGCGGGGAAAACAGGGTGACGGGTGAGGGTACTTCAGATTGGTGGAAGCCGGCAGGGAGTAGGCAAGACCTCGCTCGGGTGCGCGCTGATCGGCGCGTTGCCGCAGTACGAGTGGATGGCGTTGAAGATCAGCCCGCATGGACATGGCGGGGGTGATCGGGGTGGGCTGAGCGAGGAAAGCCGGGCGGATGGGGGCAAGGACACGAGCCGGTATCTGGCGGCTGGGGCGCGGCGGGCGTGGCTGGCCGAGGGCGAGGTTCCGGAGAGCTTCTGGCGGGCGCGGGAGTTGGACGATGGGTTGCTGGTGGTGGAGTCGAATGGTCGGCTGGGGTGGGGAATTGCGCCGTGCGCGTTTTTGGCGGTGGCTGACGATGGGCCGGATACGTGGAAGGCCTCGTTTGCGGCGCGGTGGCGAGAGGCGGATGCGCTGGTTCTGAGCGGGGTTGCAGCCGGCGCGGCTTGGGCCGAGGAGGGGTTTGCGGGGGAGGTTTTTCGTTTGGCGGCGGGGAGGTGGATGGTGGATTCCCTGGTGGATATGGTTGCGCGGAAGCTGGGATTTGAGCCGAGTGCAGAGGGCCGGTTCAGAGGGCCAGCAGGGCGTTGAGCGGGAGGGTTTGGAGGAGATCGAGGAAG
>JAJZFR010000316.1 GCA_021805265.1 Acidobacteriota bacterium
CGATTACGACCAGGACGACTGGCTGGATATTTTCCTGGTCAATGGCTGGCGGCTCGATGGCTTTCCCAAGGGGCAGGAGCCGATCTGTCATCTCTTCAAAAACAACCGCGACGGCACCTTTACCGACGCGACTCAGAAGGCTGGTCTCGGGCGCTCCGGCTGGGGCCAGGGCTGCTGTGTCGGCGACT
The DNA here is from genome assembly GCA_021805265.1 of Acidobacteriota bacterium. Taxonomy (GTDB): domain Bacteria; phylum Acidobacteriota; class Terriglobia; order Terriglobales; family Acidobacteriaceae; genus Acidicapsa. The sequence continues at coordinate 189 of JAJZFR010000316.1, forward strand.
ACAACAACGACGGCTGGAACGATCTTTTCCTCAGCTACTACGGCCAGAACGCGCTCTATCGCAACAACGGCAACGGCACGTTTACGGAAGTGACCAAAGAAGCCGGACTACTTCAGCCGAAGCTGCGCTGGAACTCCGGCTGCGCCTTTCTGGACTACGACCGCGACGGCCACCTCGATCTCTTCGTCGGCAACTACATCGACTTCGACATCAAGACCGCGCCCGCGCCGGAGGACGCAGGCTGCGCCTACAAAGGCATCACCGTAGCCTGCGGGCCGCCGGGCCTTGAAGGCGGCAGGAACATCCTCTACCACAACAACGGCGACGGCACCTTCACCGACGTGAGCGAAAAGGCTGGCATGTGGAGTTCGATCGGAACCTATGCTCTCTCGGTCGCTGTCGGCGACATCGACGGGGATGGCTGGCCGGACATCTACGTAGCCAACGACTCGACCGCAGCGACCTTCTATCAGAACCAGAAGGATGGCACCTTCAAGGACGTAGCCATCGAGTCGGGCATCGCCTACTCGCCGGACGGCAAGCCCCAGGCAGGCATGGGCGTTTCGCTGGGCGACTTCAACCGCGACGGCTTCATGGATATTGTGAAAACCAACTTTGCCGGGGATACTGACTCACTGTACATGAACCTCGGCGACGGCACCTTCGAGGATCACACCTATCTCTCCGGCCTCGGCGTCAATACGCGCTATCTTGGCTGGGGCGTCGGTTTTGTGGACATCGACAACGACGGCTGGCTCGACATCCTCATCTCGAACGGCCACGTCTATCCCGAGGTGGATGGAACTCCCATCGACGCACCCTACGCGGAACACAAATACCTCTATCGCAACCTGCGCAACGGGCAGTTTGAAGAGGTGACCAAAGAGGGTGGACCTGGCATCACAGCGCCCGCACCGGCTCGCGGCTGCGCCTTTGGCGATTACGACAACGACGGGGATATGGACGTGGTGGTGAACTGCATCAACGCCCTGCCGCAACTGCTGCGCTGCGACTCGACGTGGAAACGCAACTGGATCAAGATTCGCCTGGTCGGCACCAAGAGCAATCGCACCGGCATCGGGGCGCAACTGCGGCTCACCGCGCAGGTCGATCCCAAGGCGGCCAAGCCCATGTTGCTCCTCGACGAGGTGCGCTCCGGCGGCAGCTACTACTCGCAGAACGATTTTCGTCTGCACTTCGGACTCGATCAGGCTTCCAAAGTGGACTCGCTCGAAATCCGCTGGCCCTCCGGCGCGGTCGATCAGCTCAAAAACCTCGACGCCAACAAGCTCTACGTCATTCAGGAAGGCGGCAAAATTCTGAAGACGCAGGCCATGGATGGATTCCGCAAGAAATCCTGACCACATACCGCTTCCGGGTCAGGGGAGTTTCGAGCAAAATCGGATTTACCGTCCCGTTCCGCCGACGGTCATCCGGTCCAGCTTGATGGTCGGCATGCCCACGCCGACCGGCACGGATTGGCCCGCCTTGCCGCAGGTGCCGATCCCCTCATCGAGCTTCAGATCGTGGCCCACCATCGAGACGTAGCGAAGCGCCTCCGGGCCGTTGCCGATCAGCGTCGCGTCGCGCACCGGAGCGGTGATTTTGCCGTCTTCGATCAGGTAGGCTTCCGAGGCGGAGAAGACAAATTTTCCGTTCGTGATGTCCACCTGTCCGCCGCCGAAGTTGACCGCGTAGAGGCCGCGTTTGACGCTGCGCAGGATGTCCGCCGGCTCGTCCTCGCCGGCCAGCATGTAAGTGTTGGTCATGCGTGGCATGGGGATGCACTGATAGTTTTCCCGCCGGCCGGAGCCGGTGTTGGCCGCGCCGGTCAGCCGCGCCGACAGCTTGTCGGTCAGGTAGCCCTTGAGGATGCCGTTCTCGATCAGCACGGTCTCCTGCGTCTCTGAGCCTTCATCGTCCACGTTGAGCGAGCCGCGCCTGCCCGCGATGGTGCCGTTGTCCACCACGGTCACCTTCGAGCTGGCCACAGGCTGACCGATCAGCCCGGAGAATGCCGAAGTCTTCTTGCGATTGAAGTCCGCCTCGAGGCCATGACCGACTGCTTCATGGAGCAGGATGCCGGGCCAGCCGGGGCCGAGAACGACCTCCATCTCGCCCGCTGGCGCGGGTCGCGCGCCGAGTTGGAGAATGGCTCCCCGCGCCGCTTCCCTGGCCAGTTGCTCGGGGCTTTTCGCGCCAGCAAACTGCTCGACTCCGCCGCGTCCTCCTCCGCCCGCCTGGCCTCGGGTCGTGTTCTGCTCGTCGCGGGCGATCACAGACACATTCAACCGGCAAAGCGGCTGCACGTCCGTGGCGAAGGCCCCATCCGAGGCCACCACCATGATTCTCCGCAACTCCTCGGCATAGTTTGCCCTGACCTGAGCAATGCGCGCGTCAAAGGCTCGTGCGGCGCGGTCCGCCCGCTGGATCAGCTCCAGCCGGACGGCAAGATCGAGATCATAGCCACCCACAGGAACCGGATAAAGGTTCGCGCGCGGCGTCTCCTGAAATCCGGCTATCGGCAGCTTCGCCGGCCCGGAGGCGATTATGGCCGCAGTGCGCGCCGCATGCAGCAGCCGCTCGGGGCTGAGGTTGTCCGTGTAGGCGTAGCCGGTGCGCTCGCCGGACAGAACCCGAATGCCGCAGCCCACGCTGGTTCCCGTGCTGGCCGACTTGACGATCTGCTCCTCGACGCCCAGCGAGGTCGCTGTCACCGACTCGAAGTAGAGATCGGCAAAGTCGCCTCCGGCACCCAGCGCCTCGCCGAGGCAGCGATCGAGCAGCCGTTCGGTGATGCCGAATTTCCTAAAAAAATAGCGTTGCCGTCCGTCGTCTGGCGGCGGATTGCCCGAGGTTGCCTGCGGATTGGGAGAATGCGGGGAAGCGCTCATGATTCTCTTCAGTGTACGCCCGAGAAAAATGCTGCTCGAAGCACTCCGACTGGCTCCCGCGTCGATTGCTCCTTGCGGGAACCCAGTTCGGAAAAGACTTCCTCGATGGTGGCAGGTTTGATTCCCATTCTGCTGCCGAGGATGGTGAAGATGCTTCGTGGTGACGAAAATCCCTGCTACGCTTCAGGACATGAAGAAGTTTGCGCTTTTCACCTTGCTCGCTTTCGTCTGTGCCAGCTCGGCTTTGGCCGCTGGCAGGCATCACCATCATCGTCGTCATCCTTCGCATCCTGGACACGCCGCTCACCACAAGCCAGCCAAGCCAGCCGCCTGAAGCTCGATAGTTCTCCTGAAAATTTCGAGCCAGCGATTTTCGTTTTGGAAATGGATCGCCGAGGATGCCGGGAGACAGAAAACAGGGGAAAGATTTCCGGCTTTCTTTTGCTTGGCGCGCACACAACCCATCGAAATTTTGCTAGGCTATCGCCATGAGTTCCCTGGACGAGTTGAAGTATCCCATCGGTCGATTCACCCAGCC
>JAJZFR010000108.1 GCA_021805265.1 Acidobacteriota bacterium
CTCGGCCTGACGCATCGCTGCCAACCCGGCCACCCGCTCCAGGCCATCCCCCTGCACTACACCGCTGACAAAACTTCGCCGCCCCGTTGCCTGCGCCGCAACCGCCGCGTTCACATTCTCAGCTACCTCAGCCCGCCGCCGCGCCGCCAGTTCCAGCTCCAGCCGGCTCTGCTCCTCTTCAAGCTCACGCAGGCGCGCCAGCCGCTTCAGCGTCCTTCCCCCTGATCCCACAGCCATTCCTGCTGTCTCCTCAATCCCAATCTCCTAAATCTCATCCGCCAGATCGCCCAGCCGCTCCACACAGGCCGCAAAATCGACCGACTCCCCGGCATCCTGGGCCAGAAAGCTCCGCAGCAGCGGTCGCGCCCGCAGCGCCCGGTCCAGATCCTCGTCCGATCCCGCCTTGTAGGCACCGATCCGCACCAGGTCCTCCGACCGCGCATAAGCCGCCAGCAGGCGCCGCACCACCGCCGCCGACTCCCGATGCTCCGGCTCGGCTACCGCAGTCATCAGCCGACTCACCGAGTCCAGCACCTCGATCGGCGGATACCAGCCCTCCGACGCCAGGCTGCGCGAGAGCACCACATGCCCATCCAGCAGCGAACGAACCGCATCGACCAATGGATCCTGCTGGTCGTCGCCCTCCATCAGCACCGTATAAAACGCCGTGATCGATCCCCGACGAAAGCTCCCCGCCCGCTCCACCAGCTTGGCCAGCCGGGTAAAGACCGACGGCGTGTAGCCCTTGGCCGTAGTTGGCTCGCCCGCCGCCAAGCCAATCTCGCGCGCCGCCATGGCAAAGCGCGTCAGCGAATCGAGCACCAGCAGAACATGCTTGCCCTGGGAGGCAAAGTACTCCGCCACCGCCGTCGCCCCCAGCGCCGCACGCATCCGCATCAGCGGACTCTGATCCGAGGTTGAAACCATCACCACCGAACGCTTGCGCCCTTCCTCGCCCAGTGCATCCTCGAGAAACTCGCCCACCTCGCGGCCACGCTCGCCCACCAGACCCACCACCGTGACATCGGCCTCGGTATTGCGCGTCATCATGCCGATCAATGTGCTTTTGCCCACGCCCGAGCCGCCAAAGATGCCCACCCGCTGCCCCCGGCCCACCGTCAGCAGCCCGTCGAGCGCGCGAATCCCTGTGCCCAGCGGACGGCGAATCGGCAGCCGATCCAGCGGCGTACACACCGGCCCATCGAGCGGCATGGCCATCGAGGTCCGCGGCCGGCGCCCGCCATCGATCGCGCCGCCCAGCGCATCCAGCACCCGGCCCATCAGTGCCGAACCTACCTCCACCTCCGGCGTCGTCCCCAGAGCCTCGACCGCATCCCCGTACCGAATCCCCTCCGGCGCGTTCACCGGCATCGAAAGCACCGTCTTGCCGCGAAACCCGATCACCTCCGCCAGATGACGAATCCCCGTCTGGTCCACGATCGCGCACAACTGCCCCACGGAACAGATCGGCCCCGCCGACTCGATGGTCTGTCCGACGGATTGCAAAACCTCGCCCCGCCAGCGCCAGGGCTGCAATCGCCCCAGACGGTGGCGATACCCGGCGAGATACCCGCTGGCATGGTGGAATTCATGGCCAGATACCTCTTCGGAGGAATGGCCCGGCGCGCGTTCCGCCCGGTATGGGTCGGCTCCTCGATCCATCATCGCGCTGCCTCCCCAACCGCCATCGGCGCTGTCCCGACCGGGACTCCAACTTCGCTCTCTGCCTCACCGCGAAACCCGCTCGGCTGTGCCCACTCCCCTCTGCTTCCTTCCTCGGGAGCCGTCCGATCAAGCGTGGCGGGCTGCGGGCCGGGCTGAGAGCTGGGCAGGGAGCCAGACTGAAAACCGGACTGGGAATGAGGCTGGGAGGCCACGCGATCAAAGAATCCCCGCTCGACCTCCTGCAATTGTCCCAGCAACCCCATATCCACGTTGCCAAACTCGGTCTCGATCCGACACTCGCCCAGCTTCATCGCGGAGACGCCCACTACCTCGGGTCGCGCCCGCAGCCCCGGCGTCAGGCGCAAGGACTCCCGCCAAAGCTCGGCGTCCGGCTCCGGCACCAGCAAGCGCACACTCGTCGACTCACTCACCTGGCCCAGCGCCACCCGCACCGCGCCGCTCAACAGCAACGGGTCCATCTGCGCCTCGCGACGCAGGATCCTCGCCGCAATGGCCAGCGCCAGCCGCACCGACTCCTGCTCGACGGCGTGAAAGTACCGCTCCCGCTCGACCGCAAACCCCTCCGTCAACTCCATCACCGTCGCCTGCACGCGCTCCCGATCCTCCCGGCTGAGTTGCTCGTAGCTCGCCCGCGCCTGCTCCTGTCCATTTCTGTTCCCTTCGTCGATTCCCGCCTGCATCCCCTGATTCCAGCCCCGCTCCCAGCCCCGCTGCTCGGCCTCTGCCAACACCTCGGCAGAGAGCGGAATCCCCCCCGGCAAGCGCGCCTCGGGGCTTTGCGACGGACCGCTCACTCCAGATGTCCTCGGCGCAGCCGTCGATCCAGCCTCCCACCCTGCTTCGCGACCCCGGTCCCCACTGCCTTCACCGGTCGCCGGGGCGCTCTCGCCCATTGCCGGAAAAACCTCCCTCAAGCGCGCCACCGCTTGCTCCGCCTCCTCGTCCCATGCCGCCTCCGCATAGACCATCGGCTCAATCACACACTCCCGACCGGCCTGCGCTCTCTTTTCTGTCATCCAACCCCTCTCCCCAGGGTGATCTCAATCCAATCGCCTGCGTGATCCATTCCCTCACGCCTTCGCAACCCACGCCGTGGCCGACCTGCCGGTTTTGCCTGCCCCATCGCTGCAGAGATCGCGCACCTCATGCCCTCGTCCACCCGCCCCATCGCTGCGGAGATCGCCCAACCCATCCCCACGCTGGCTCAGGCCATCATCTCGTCGCCCGTCTCCATCTTCAGGATGACCTTGCCTTCCGCCTCGAGACGACGCGCCAGGTTGAGAATCTCCTGCTGCGCCGCCGCCACCTCGCGGGATCGCACCGGGCCAAGCACCTCCATGTCTTCCTGCAACATCTCGACCGCGCGCGAACTCATGGACTTGAAAATCTGCGCGCGCAGCTCTTCGTTGGCCCCCCGCAGCGCCAGCGCAAGCTGCTTCTTGTCCACCCCGGAGACTATCTCGCGTATCGACGCCGGCGGCACCGTAACCAGATCTTCGAAGGTGAACATCAGGTTCCGGATGCTCAGCGCCAACTCCGCGTCGCCCTCCTCGATCACCTCGAGAATCCGCTTCGCTTCCTCGGCGTTCTGGCGATTCAACAGGTCCGCAACCGCCTTGAACCCGGAGTAGCTCTTGCGCTTCGTGTCTCCTACATTTTCGAGGCGCCGATGCAGAATCTGCGCCACCTTCTGCGCCATCTCCGGGGAAAACTGGCGCATCTCCGCCAGTCGCCGCACCGAGACCACCTTGTGTTCCTCGCTCAGGCTGTCCAGAACCGTCGAGGCCCGTCGAGGGTCCAGATGCGCCAGCACCAGCGCGATCGTCTGCGGATGCTCGGTGTCCAGCAGCTTGCCCAGTTGCAGCGGATCCGTCTTCTGCAGCTTGGCCAGGTCGCCCTGGCTGGCCTCCTGCGCCCGACGCACCAGCATCA
>JAJZFR010000423.1 GCA_021805265.1 Acidobacteriota bacterium
ATCGCGACGCCATGGGCATGACGCTCGATCTTTCGCAGAACGTGCTGAATACCTTTGTAGACTGGCATGCGCAGGTCTTGCACGACCTGCACGAGTCGGTTCCGTTTCTCTACGACAACACGGTCGGTGACGGGCCTTACAACTCGTGGGTAGATCCGACGCTGGCCGACGAGTGGGCCGAGCTGGGCTGGAACAACGTGGCCCAGATGCAGAGCTTCGGCATGCCTGGCGTGTTTACTCACGGCGACTTCGACACCTGGAATCCCGGATACCTCATGTTCCTCGCGGCGATGCACAACGGCATCAGCCGGCTCTACGAGACCTTTGGCAACGGCGGCGCGGATACGGAGAAACGCATCCTGTCGCCGGAGGAGTATTCGCGCACCTGGTATCGTCAGAATCCGCCGCTGCCGCAGGTGGTGTGGTCGCAGCGCGACAACAACAACTACGAGCAGAGCGCGCTGCTGTCTACTCTCGCGTACTTCTCGGAACACACGCATCACTTCCTCGAAAACTACTACCTGAAAAGCAAGCATGCGGTGACCAAGCCGGCGCTCGAAGGACCGGCCGCGTATGTGTTGCCAGCGGACGCAGCGCAGGCGAATCGCCAGGCGGAGTTGCTGAAGGTGCTCCAGCGGCAGCATGTCGAGGTCGCGACGCTGAGCGCGCCGGTCACAACTTCGGTGCCCGCGGCCAGACGCGGAGACAAGCCGCAGCCGGTCACCTTCCCTGCGGGCAGCATCGTGGTGCGCATGGATCAGCCCTACTCGCGCATCGCCGACGCCCTGCTCGATCACCAGTTCTGGGCGCCGGATGATCCGCAGAAGCATCCCTACGACGACACCGGCTGGTCGTTCACAGACCTCTTCAACCTGAAGGTGGATCGCGTGACCGACGGTGCGATTCTGCAGGCGAAGATGACGCCGCTCGCCGATGCGGCTGCGATTCTGCCTGCCTCGGCTGGCGCTGGTTCCGTTCTGGCCGTGCCCAACACCGGGCAGATCACACTGCTGGCGCTGGTCTACAAACTCCATGGCGCCACCTTTCATGTTGCGGAAAAGCAGTTCGATGCCGAGGGTCGCTCCTTCCCGGCGGGCACACTGCTGGTGACCGGCGCGGAGGATACCGAGAGCGCTTCGGCGCTGCACACTTTGGCGTTGCAGGCCGATCATCTGGCCACGCTGCCCACGGTTGCGATGCACACTGTGACCGCGCCGCGCATCGCCATCATGCACACCTGGCTGGCCACCCAGAGCGAAGGCTGGTGGCGCTACGCCCTGGACGCGGCGGGCGTGCCTTACGACTACATCAGCACCCAGACGGCAGCGAAGGCAGATGACCTGCGCGGCAAATACGACGCGATTATTTTTGCCCCAGTGGGCCGCGCCACAACCGACTCGATCCTCAACGGCATCCCCATGTGGAACAACCCGATTCCATGGAAGAAATCGGAGATCACGCCCAACCTCGGGCGCATCGACTCGACCGACGACATGCGCCCCGGCCTGGGTTACGAGGGCCTCGCTCACCTGAAGCATTTCGTCGAGCAGGGAGGCTTGCTGATTACCTCGGAAGACACGGCGCAGTTCGCCATCGAGACCGGTCTTGCGCCGGGCGTGAGCCTTGCGCCCCATGCGGACGCGCGCGTGGTCGGCTCGGTGCTCGAAAGTGTCTTCGTTTCAAAAGACAGTCCGGTGGCTTATGGCTACGGCGCGACCGTGCCGGTATACAGTGCCGGAGGCATGGCCTTCAACGTGAGCAACACAGTGGGCCGCGCGGGCTTCCGCGTGTTGATGGACCCCTACTCGGAGCGGCCAACCGGGCGCGGAACCGTCGAGGACGGCGACCAGCCCGTGGCGCGCGCGATCACCGCGCCGGATGCGCTGCCCACGCCCAAACCCTGGGAAGCGCGACCGCTGAACGAAGAGCAGTTGCGCAATAACCTGATGGCGATTCCGGTGAATCTGCGTCCGCAGGTGGTGCTGCGCTTCGCGGACAGCAAAGCCCTGTTGCTCGATGGGCTGCTGAGCAAGCCCGGCTCGATTGCCGAGCATGCGATTGTGGTCGATGCGCATCTGGGCACCGGCAACGTGCTGCTGTTCGGCAACAATCCTGTCTATCGCGGCGAGACCATCGGGACCTATCCGCTGGTCTTCAACGCGATCCTGAACTATCAGTCGCTTGCTGCCGCGCCTGTAGCGGCCAAGCCAGGTTCCGGCGAGTAAGAGGAAGCGAAAACCGCGACGGGATCGGGGAGCGGTTGAGCGCCCGGTCCCGTCGCGCTTTGTACGCGTCTTTTCAGAATGGGATTCCTGTCTCAGCACTGCGTCCAGATTGGTCTCGGAGATCGTCTCTGTCGGCGTCGCATGGCCTGTTGCAGGCCTGGCGAAGGCTAGATTGGACGTATACGGAGCAGCCCGGAAGAGATTCGGAACGGGCGACGAGGGAGCGCGTGAAATCCACCCCCGAGGCACAGGCGTTGTCGCGCGCGATGCAGCGCGGTCTGGCGCTGCATCGCGGCGGAGATATGGCCGCGGCGGAAGCAGTGTATCGCGAGGCGCTGAAGCTGGATCCGGAACAGCCAGACGCGCTCCATCTGCTGGGCCTGATCGCGCACCAGACAGGACATTGCGAAGCCGCGCTGAATCTTTTCGACGAAGCGATTCGACTGCGCTCCAATGCCGCCGCATTCTGGAGCCATCGCGGCAATGCGCTGCGCCGGCTTGGAAGATGGGACGCCGCGCGCGCAAACTTCGACGAGGCGGTTCACCTCGATCCGAGCAATGCGGAAGCGCATTTTCTTCTCGGGCTGCTCGATCACGAACGGAAAAATCCTGCGGCGGCGCTGGCGAGCTACGACCGCGCGATTGCGCTCGACCCACAGATGGTTGCGGTTTACAACAATCGCGGCAACCTGCTGCGCGCCGAGCAGCGGTACGAGATGGCCCTCGAAAGCCTGGACACGGCCATTCGACTGGCTCCGAAGGATGCCGAGGCGCACACCAATCGCGGCAATGTACTGCTGGCGATGGGCCGCTATGACGAGGCGGTAGCAAGCTACGATCAAGCGCTAGCCCTCGTGCCAAAGCTGGCCGCCGCGTTGCTGAATAGCGGACTGGCAGAAGTCGAGCGAAAGAATTTTGCAGCGGCGCTCGACAATCTGAGGACAGCGCTTCAACTGAGTCCGGAGCAGAGATACCTGCCGGGATTGGAGCTTTATCTCAGGCGGATGTTGTGTGAGTGGCCCGATTTTCAAACCGATGCCCTAACCGATGCCCAGCCCGATGCCCAGCCTGATTCCCAACCTGATACTGACCCGGAGATAGAGCGCCTGCTGGGGCAACTCGCGCTCGGTCGGCCTGTGGTCACCCCGCTCTGCCTGCTGGCGCTGAGCGACTCGCCCGCATTGCAGCGGAGAGCGGCGGAGATTTACGTCGCGGATACCTGCGCAGAGCAAGTGACTGCTTCCTTTGCGCCGCGCGCACCGGGGCGGCGGATTCGCGTGGGATATTTCTCCGCGGACTTCCGCGAGCATCCGGTCAGCTATCTCACAGCGGGGCTTTTCGAGAAGCATGACCGAAAGGCATTCGAGATATTCGGCTTCGCCTACGGCC
>JAJZFR010000214.1 GCA_021805265.1 Acidobacteriota bacterium
GGTCAACCCGTACTGCTGGAAACTTCGCCGCCGGGGAACAAACCGGCTCCCGGCGATTACTTGGAGTACAACTCGACGATCAACTGCTCGTTGACCGGGAGGGCAATCTCATCGCGCCTGGGCAGCGAGATAACCTTTCCGGAGAGGTTGGCGAAGTCGATCTGAAGCCAGGATGGGGCGTGGTTGGAGGCCGCATAATCGCGGGCCGCCTCGACGACGACCAGCTTCTTTGCGCTTTCGCGAACGGCGACGGTGTCGCCGACGGAGACCTGGAAGGACGGGATGTTTACCTTGCGTCCATTGACCTCGACGTGGCCGTGACGGACGATCTGGCGCGCCTGACGGCGGCTGATGGCAAAGCCAAGGCGGAAGGCGACGTTGTCGAGACGGCGCTCGAGCTGCTGGATGAGCAGGTCGCCGGTGACGCCGGAGGAGCGGTTGGCCTTCTCGTAGTAGGCGCGGAACTGGGTCTCGAGGGTGAAGTAGATGCGCTTGGCCTTCTGCTTTTCACGCAGTTGGAGGCCGTAGCCGACGATCTTGGCCTTGCGGCTCTGACCGTGCTGGCCGGGCGCGAAGTTGCGCTTTTCGAGGGGGCAGCGGTCGCTCAAGCACTTGGTGCCCTTGAGGAAGAGCTTGGTGCCGTCGCGGCGACAAAGGCGGCAGACGGGTCCGGTATAGCGTGCCATGGATTCTCCTGACTTCGGATGACAGCAGGTTTACGGCTGGTCCGGAGAGTGACTCCGGAGACTTTCTTCCCTGCTCGATTGTGATCTGGCTGCCGGTTTCGAGGTATACGCTCGAAGCCGGCAGCCGCTTCTCAGATTCTGCTGCTTCTCAGACTCTGCGGCGCTTGGGCGGACGGCAGCCGTTGTGGGGCACCGGCGTAACGTCGCGGATGGAGCGGACATCGATGCCCGCTGCGGCGAGCGCCCGGATGGCCGATTCGCGTCCCGAACCGGGGCCGGAGACACGCACATCGACGGCGCGAAGGCCGTGATCGCGGGCCGCGTTGGCCGCGTTCTGGGCCGCCTGCTGGGCGGCGAAGGGAGTGCCTTTGCGCGAGCCACGAAAACCGAGCGAGCCGGAGCTTTTCCAGCTCAGGGTATTGCCGACGGGATCCGTGATGGTGACGATGGTGTTGTTGAAGGTGGCCTGAATGTGGACCAGACCAAATGGCACATTCTTTCGCTCACGCTTTTTGAACTTCTTGTTCTTGCCTGGCTTTGCGGCGGCGCTCTGCTGTTTTGCCATTACTTGGTCACCTTCTTCTTGCCGGCCACAGTGCCCTTGCGGGGGCCTTTGCGGGTGCGAGCGTTGGTGCGGGTGCGCTGACCGTTGACCGGCAGCGAGCGCTTGTGGCGCGTTCCGCGATAGCTTTGAATGTCCATGAGGCGCTTGATGTGCATCGAGACGTCCTTGCGGAGATCGCCCTCGATGTTGCCCTCGTCCTCGATGACCTGACGGATGCGGTTGACCTCGTCTTCGCCGAGATCCTGGATTTTCTTGAAGGCGTCTACGTCGGCCTTCTCCAGAATCTTGAGCGCGCGAGGATTGCCGATCCCGAAGATGTAGGTGAGCGCGATCCTTGCCTGTTTCTGTCGAGGCAGGTCAACGCCAGCTATACGTGCCATGGGTTTCCTTTACGCTTTCGGTTGTGTGCCCCCGGCCTCAATCCGGTCCGCACGGGTTGTTACGGAGATCGCTTCGGGGTTCATCGCAAGCCTTGACTCCGGCTAACTCGCCCCTGGTTCCCTGTTGACGGCTGCTATGGCCGCCGGAACCGTGAAGGATTCCGCAGATGCCGGGGAGTTATCCCTGACGCTGCTTGTGCTTTGCGTTTTCGCAGATAACCCGCACCACACCGCGGCGATGGATCACCTTGCATTTATCGCAAATCTTCTTGACGGAAGCTCTTACTTTCATGAATTCCTCTTCTGCCGGCTTGATGATCGACTGGCCGGATAACTCCGGATTGCTCCGGGTAATTTGGGTTACTTGTAGCGGTAGACGATGCGTCCGCGATTGAGATCGTAGGGACTCAGCTCGACCGCGACCCGGTCGCCGGGGAGGATACGAATGAAATTCTTTCGCATACGTCCGGAGACGTGAGCCAGCACCTGATGCTCGTTCTCCAGCTTGACCTTGAACATGGCGTTGGGCAGAGTTTCGAGCACCACCGCCATTACCTCAATCGCATCTTCCTTCGACAAACCCTGTTCCGCTTCCCCGGACTCGACTTGATCCGGCCTGTTATTGCCCTGCGCACGCTGCCGCGCCTGGCTACTCGGTTAAAATCATTGAGCCGGTGGCCGTGACCGCAACCGTGTGCTCGAAGTGAGCGCTCATGCTGCCGTCCTCGGTAACCGCCGTCCATCCATCTTTCAAAACCTCGACGCCCGGCTTGCCGGCGTTGACCATCGGCTCGATGGCGATGACCATGCCCTCGCGCAGCTTCATGCCGCGCCCGCGCTGGCCATAGTTGGGCACCTGGGGGTCTTCGTGCATGCGTGTGCCGATGCCGTGGCCGACAAAATCGCGCACCACGGAAAAGCCTTCCGCCTCGACCAGTTCCTGAACCGCAGCACCGATGTCCCCGAGCGTGGCACCGGGCTTGACGGTTTCGATGGCGGCGGCAAGGGAGGCTTCGGTGGCCTTGAGCAACTTGCGGGTACGGTCGTCGATCTTTTCGCCGACCGGAACGGTGATGGCGGCGTCGCCGAAGAAACCATCGACAATGGCCCCGCAGTCGATGGAAACAATGTCGCCCTCGCGCAGGACGCGGGCCTTCGATGGAATGCCGTGGACGACCTCCTGATTGACGGAGGTGCAGAGGACACAGGGATAGCCGTGGTAACCCTTGAAGGCGGCCTTTGCGCCTAGCGCGGTCAACTTGGCTTCGGCGGCATTTTCGAGGTCCAGCGTGGTGGCACCGGGACGGACCAGATCGCGAACGTGGTTGAGCACCTGACGCACGACGTTGCCGGCGCGGCGCATCTGCTCGACCTCCCGTGTTGACTTCAAAATAACCGGCACGTTCCGTGGTTCCAATCTGGCGGCGGCGTCAAAGACTCGCCAAGATGCTGCAAACTACCTGATATTCCAAACTGCCCGATGCAAAACTCTGGCCACCTGGCCGTTCCAAAAGCTCGCTCCCTGCCTATCCAATAGCGTTGCGCCGGGGGCGTTTGTGAAGACGAACCCCGCGCCGAGATTCCGATTACGCCCGGCCCCGCAGGCGCTCCACAATGGCCACGATTTCAGTGGCGACAGCTTCGGGGTCGTGATCGCCGCTGACCTCGGAAAAACGGCCTGCAACGCGATAATGCTCGACGACGGGAGCGGTCAGGGTCTGATAATTGCCAATGCGGCCCTCGAAACAAAGCTCGGAATCGTCGCTGCGCTGCACGAGTTCCGCGCCATCCACATCGCAGCGCCCTTCGTGCATGGGTGGCTGAAGGTAGATGTTGTAAATCCGCTGGCAGACAGGACAATTTCTGCGTCCCGTAATTCGACGCAAAAGCTGATTATAGTCCACTTGAATGCTGATCGCAACTATGGGCAAGGCTCCGGGGCGCTGGCTGAGCTGTTGATCGAGCCATGCGGCCTG
>JAJZFR010000059.1 GCA_021805265.1 Acidobacteriota bacterium
CATGTCGAGAGAATTTCGGTGGGGTAGTCAATTAGGGCGGGGTTGACTTTGCCGGTGGCTGGTCGGCAGGGTTTGGGCGACGCTCCGGCATGAGATGAACGATGGTAGCGGAAAAAGTGGTTCCGCTGGCAGCGCCGCTGATGCGCAACTGCTGACCGGGATGGAGGTCGGCGAGAGTCACCGCATCCCGGCGTTCGCGAAAGGATGTGTTTTCGTCGACGGAAACAACATGGCTGACATGATCGAGCATGCCGAGGATGGTGATGTTGGTTCCATCGATTGCGGTGATGCGGCCCACGAGCCAGGTTTTTCCATAGTTGGCTTCCATGGCGCGCATTTCGGCGGCGCGAGCGGGATCGAGTTGAAGAAGGAACACGGCACCGATGGACTTTGCCTGGTCGTCCATCTCGCCGCCTGCGGTAATGGCGTCGCCGACATGAATTTCCGATGGTCGGATGGGCTGCATCTGGGGGCGCTCGGTGCCCTGTCGCTGACCCCGCACGAGCGCTGGAGGCTGGCGGAGGACGCGCGTATTCGCGCTGAAGTGAACGGTGTAAATCTCTCCGGCCTGAGTCCTGACGAGAAAGTGATCCGGGGCGATTGCGGTGACGGTGCCCAGGACGCCGCGCGCGCCGGGAAGAAAGCCGCCCATGCCAGGCGGGCCGTCGGGCGGTCCGGGAGCGCTGTCTGACTGGCTTGCGAAGGGATTCCCAGCCATCGCCGGAACGCAGTGGGAGCCAACGATCAGCAACAACGCAAGCGGCAATCCCCGTCGCCAATTTGCCTTGATTTTCATATTTCCTCCCGGCATTCCTTGAATGTAGACGAAGGCTGTGTCGTAAAAGATACAGGAAGAGCTGAAGAAGGCCCGATAATCTCTAAAGACGGTGATCTGAGCGGAGCACCATATTTGGGCACGATGTTTTAGCGCGATATTTTTCGGCAAATGAACCGAGCGTGAGAGCGGCATGAACGAATCCAGAATCGAGTCAGGAATCGAGCTACAAATTGACGCGGGAATCGATGCCGGGAGCCTGCGGGATCGCTTCCTGCGAGTGCGCGGACAGAGCGTACGCTTGTGCGCGCCGCTGAGCGCCGAGGACATGATGGTACAGTCGCTGGCCGAGGCATCCCCGGTGAAGTGGCATCTGGCGCACACGACGTGGTTTTTCGAGTCTTTTGTGCTGCGGCCGTTCCTGCCCGGCTATCGGATGTTCGATGAGAATTTTGGGTGGCTTTTCAATAGCTATTATCAGAGCTTTTCCGCCTTTCCTGACAAGCGGCTGCGAGCGTCGTTTTCGCGCCCTTCTGTTGCCGAAGTAATCGCCTATCGCAAACATGTGGATGAGGCCGTGCTGAAGTTGTTGACGAGTGGAGCAGCAGAAGGCAATGCGGTAGCGGAAGGAATCGAGCTTGGCCTCCATCACGAGGAGCAGCACCAGGAGTTGATCCTCACCGATATTCTGCATGCCTTTGCAACGAACCCGCTTCGACCGGTGTATGCATCGGAGGCATTGCCGGAGGGAGCGCAGAGAGCTTTGCCTTTGCGGTTTGTGGAGTTGCCGGGCGGACTGACGGAGATTGGCTCGGAACGGGGGTTCAGTTTTGACAATGAGCGCCCGCGCCACCGCGTCTGGATGGAGCCTTATCGGCTGGCATCGCGGTTGACAACAGTGGAGGAATTCGCGGAGTTTATCGCCGACGGTGGCTATCGGCGGCCCGAGTTGTGGCTTTCCGCAGGATGGGACCGAGCGCAAAACGACGGCTGGCAGGCACCGCTCTACTGGCGCGAGGAGGATGGGGAATGGTGCATCTTTACGCTGCGTGGCGAGCTGCGACAGAACCAGATCGCAGCGACGCCGGTTGCGCACGTGAGCTACTACGAGGCGGATGCTTATGCGCGGTGGAGGGGGAAGCGGCTGGCGACGGAAGCGGAATGGGAGATGGCTGCAACGCCGCTCGACGTGCGGGGAAATCTGCTCGAAAGCGGCAGGCTGCGAACCGCAGTTGGTGACTCGGATGGTCTCGCGCAGATGTTTGGCGATTGCTGGCAATGGACCGCAAGCGCGTATCTTCCCTACCCTGGATTTCAGCCGCTCCAAGGCGCTCTGGGCGAATACAACGGAAAATTCATGAGCGGACAGATGATCCTGCGCGGAGGCTCGTGCGCGACTCCGGCGGGTCACATTCGTGCGAGCTACAGAAATTTTTTCGCGCCGGAGACACGCTGGCAATTTGCCGGGATTCGCCTGGCGGAGGCAATCCTTTGAGCACACAGATTTTGATCGATTCAAAACTGGCCGACATTGCGCGCGAAGGCTTGATGAGGGAACATAAAGCACTCCCGCCGTGGCTGTTTTACGATGAGCCGGGGTCGCTGCTGTTTGAGCAGATAACACGGCTTCCGGAGTATTACCTGACCAGGCTGGAACGCGCGCTGCTGACCGAACATGCTCGTGAAATCGTGAGCGCGGCGGCGAATGGCTCGCGACTGCGCATCCTTGAGCTTGGCGCAGGATCGGCAGACAAAACCCGTCTGCTGCTTGCGGCAGTCGTAGCAGCGCAGCAAACGGTGAGCTATCAGCCGATCGACGTTTCCGCGACGGCGCTCGATGCGGCGCGACGGCGTCTGAATGCGGAATTGCCTGGGGTCCAGGTCAATCCAATGCTGGCGGATTACACCGCTGGCTGGCAGCCAGCTCACCACACCGGTGAGGAACGACAACTGCTGCTGTGGCTTGGATCGAGCATCGGAAACTTCGAACCGGAGTCTGCACAGTCCCTGTTGGCGCGAGTGAGGAAATCGATGAGGCCCGGCGATGGCTTGCTGCTTGGCGTGGACCTGGCACCCCGGCCCGGCGGCAAAACGCGCGAGGATTTAGTCGCGGCTTACGACGATGCGGCAGGAGTGACCGAGGCCTTCAACAAGAATCTTCTGCACCGTCTCAACCGGGAGCTTGGCGCGGAGTTTGAGCCGGAAGCCTTTGCCCATTGCGTCGAGTGGAATATGGAACGATCGCGGATCGAGATGCACCTTGAAAGCCGGCACCGGCAGAGTGTATGGATCGACGCGCTCGGGGAGCAGGTCAAGTTGGCGGCAAACGAGCGGATCCACACGGAAAACAGCTACAAGTACACGCTGGAGGCCGCGAAAAACCGCATGGAAGGAGCGGGCTTTGCTTGCGTCGGCCATTGGCTGGACGCGGCGGGGTGGTTTGCCGTGTTGCTGGGAGTGGTTGGCGGTTAGACTCGGCGGCGCGATGCTGGCGGAGGAATTGGTCCGCAGCGGTGAAGGATAGAAAGGGGCAAAAAAGTCTTTTCCAGCCGAAGGATGAGCCCGAAGGAGGGGAGTAGTCCTGCTTTGGAAGCCTCCTTTCGTATTGGATTTTGAGGGAGTGTATCAGCCGCAGAGGTGGAGGGATGTGGGAATCGGCTTTTTGATTGCCCTATTTCCTCCGCCTGTTTTTGTATGTCGGCTGGTTTTCATCCGGTCTGTTTGAGTTGTTTGAAGAGACAGTCTTTTGCCCGTTGCATGCCTGTTGTGGCGTCGGTGACGCTGTGCGCAATCTGGATTCGTCGGAGGGCGTTTACGCTGAGTCTCCGGG
>JAJZFR010000369.1 GCA_021805265.1 Acidobacteriota bacterium
AGCAGCAACACGCTTCTCCGGAAAGAAAACTGATTCAAAACCAGGAAATCATCTGCGGTCAAGTCATCGCTACAAAATCACGCACCTGCGCAGAGGCTCCCTAAGAACGCCGTGAAGAGGCTCGTTTGAAGCGCTCTGAACCGGGATACAAAGCTCGCCGATGGGTGGTGGAGCGAACCCACTCGTGGCTGAACCGCTTCCGTACTGGTCAGCTTCGAGAAAACAGAGGACAGCTACATTGCTCTTTTATCGCTGGCCGCCGCAATGATTTGTGGAGGCAAACTATTTCTACTTACGGATAAGTTCTTAGTTTCTGGACAGGTTCTGAGAGATTGATCCGGTAGATGTGCTGCGATGCAGTTAAGACGAGCAGTTGGCGGCGAGCAGGAACAAAATGGGCAGCAAGGACAGCCTGATCCAGCAGATAATGGGCCAGACGGCGTCCACTGGAAGAATCATAAAGGTTCAGCTCTTGTAAGCGGTCCGTAGCCGCGATCATGCCCATAGTGTCATCGCCGGCCAGGGAGTATCCGAAGAAAGCAAAAAGTCGCTTTCCAGTGTCCACGCGATAGACGGTGGTTTCATTGAGATTGCCATAGTCTGCCAGCAAATTTCCGAAGAGGTTTGCAGCGTGTATCTGACAGTAGCAGTTGGTTGAGACGAACTGCGGCGTAAAGAGCAGGTGTTCGGTTTTCCCTGTCCGGTTGGAGATGACTTCGACGACGGATCCCTTGGGCGCAAGATGTGCGCCGAATGGCTGGTCAGAAGTGTATTTCAATTTGCCGTGACCATTCCACGCAGCATAGCTGGTGACCAGCAGCGAGCGGTCAGCATCAGACGGGATGATCTGTGGAACGCCATCCTCGTATGCTTTTGACCAGAGATGTGTATGGCTGAGAGCATCGTAAGCATCGAGCCGTACGAAATAACTAAAGCTTTGCAAGAAATTTGTCGGGGTCGCTTGGATGGACACAGTTCCTGTTCGCAGCGGTTTCTCAAAAGTGTTGGTGTTCGCAGTGATCTCCTGGGGGATGGTGTCGGCTTGAAGATCCCCTGCGTCGTCGAGAGTTGCTCCCAGAAACGGCGACGTAATGGTGAGTAGCTTTCCCGTATGGATATCCCAGATGGCGCCGCGAGCACGATTGGAAGCAGTCAGGTAATGGCTATCCGGACTGAAGGCTGTGGATTGAACACTTGTAAACGGATTTACGGGTAAAGCAACTACACGGATATCTCCATGAAGCTGTCCGATGCCGATGCCACCCTTGGCCATCTCAAACGCAACCGTATTGCCATTGAGATCAACGGGGGCATCTGGGAACTCATCCTGCACTTTTGCTGTCACCGGATCGATGAGTGCCACGGCAGCATTGCGGAGCGGGCCAAAGAGAAGATGATGGCTGTCGGCTACACTTCGCAGAGAACCCAAAGGCAACTTCATTTTTTTCAGGGTCTGTCCACCGGGAAAAGTCGTGTAACACATGGTGAACAACTGGTCCCAGGCACCAGTTCTGAAATTCCAGTCGCAGGTCGACAGCATGTTGTCCGAGCCAACAAAGGCGAAACGTTGCTGGCGAAGATCGCCAAGTGCTCCGTCCCGACGAACCATGCTTCGAAGTGAAAGGTCATACGAGATTGCGGTCAAACCGGAGGCGGCAACAAAATAGCGCCCGTCGCGCGACCATCGCATCGTTGCCGGAGAGACCGCGGGCTCAAAATTATCTGAGAAATCGTGGTTTTCATAGAGCATCTTCCCACCGGTAATATCCGCCAACTTGAGCCAGGTTGTCGTACCGGTCAATCCGTAATACGGACTGATGCATGCCATCGCTGTTCCGTCCGGTGAAAGGCTTGTCTGCACACATCCCGCATAGTCTATGAAGTCCTGGGCACTAATGAGCTGACCTGTGGAGAGCTGCCACTTTTCCACGTGCATATCGTTGTAGCTCAAAACAAGGCTTTTTGAATCTGGGGTGAACTGCGCCTTCTGAGCCTTGAATGCGTCGATGGAAAAAAGCACGCGAGGAGGCGTTACCGAAAGCGCGTGGATCTGATAATCATCCTGAGTGAGAACGTATCTTCCATCCTGACTCAAAGCAAGATTGCGCAGCACCGGTTCAATGGGCTGAAGTGCCAGCGAGTCCATTCCGGGCGTGGCGGGAACGAACGGGTTGATTCGTTCATCGTCAATCCTCTGCTGAAAGCGAATGAATTTCTCCTGGTCCGCAACCGGCCTCTGATGGCAACCCGGCGGGAGGGAGTGGACCAGAGTGTTTGCCATACGGACACGAATGCTGATGGTCGGCGTCAGGTCGAAGACGTCTGTCAGAAGGTTGCCGGTGTAACCGCCGTTGTTGTTGATGCGGTCGAGAAATACAGGAAATGCTTGTGGGTTGAAATGAGCCTGGACCATTGCGTAGAGTCCTACTCGATCGGCCATCAGATCATCATCGCGCTGCTCGTCAGGAGAAAGATACGCATACGGATCGGCTGGCATATTCAGCATGCGCTCGAATTTGTCATACACATCGGCACGGCCGTCCAGATGCTTCACGTGCAATGTGCTTTCGATCAGCCGTGTGACGGCAGAAGCCGAGTGGTGGATGTAAATCCTGCCAATCTCCTGCGCCAGCATGGCAGCTAACTCATCCTCGCTTTGTGCATCCATAATCAGCTTGCGACTTATGTATACATGCCCACCAGCCAGCGAGAACGCACGCAGATAGGGCGATTCAAAGACGCGGAAAGTGTAATGAATGCGCGTTGGAGGAAGTTTCTGAAGCAATCTTTGACCAATCCGATCCAGATATGCGCTCTGTCTGGAAGGCAGGAGTGTATATTGCGGCTCGATCATCTCTGCCTGAGCATCGCCGAGCCACTGCTCCTGCTGGTTAGAAAAAATATCTGCGCGTCGAACGCGAAGTTTTGGCTGGCGTATCGTGCATGCGGACTGACAAAATTCAGCGCTGCCTGCGAGCACGAAGACAAGCAGAAAAAAGAACTTCGCATTTTTCATTTAGTTTTCTCCAACCACAAAAGATGAACACGATAGTACTTTGAAATGCGAGGCCATTACAACATGGTAGTTCGCAAATTCAGATATGAGTTGAAGTGGATGTTTGGGGTCAGTCTCGCTGCTCTCCTCCATGGACGAAGACCTGTCCGCGGAGATCCCGTATAGAGAACCGGAACGAACTGATTGCGGCCGCGATGGTGACTCATGCCGATGTTTATGCCGAGCGCGACGCTGCGCTGCTGATGCTTGCCGAAAAACAGAAGAGCCGCTCACGGCGCATCACCGTGGGTACGGACAAGGCATACTACACGAAGGATTACGTCAGCGCGGTGCGGGAGTTGAACGTGACGCCACATGTTTCGAAGAACGACAAGAGCGTGTTTCATAAATAAACAAAAGCCTGAAACCGCAGTATCAGACCCGCGATCAAAGCGGGGCTGACGAACCGCTACGCGCAGGGCCGACGCATATAAATGAACCGGATTTGCAATATGCAAATTGCGGCCGAGTTGTGACAAGGGTAAATGGACAACCCCTTGAAGTATTTTGCTGAGTTGACGGACCCTCGGGTAGAGCGGAACCGGGA
>JAJZFR010000105.1 GCA_021805265.1 Acidobacteriota bacterium
GGATTGCCCGCCGGATAGTTCCCGGCCGCGCCAGGCTCGCCCGCCTGACCATAGCCGCCTGGTGCCGGCTCGTTGTTCGCGGCCGCTGGATCAGTAGCCGGAGATTCCGCGCCCGTCTGTACGTTTCCCTGCGCCTGCTGCGGATTGCCCACCGTCAGGTTGTTCACCACCTTGGTGACTCCGGGAACCTTCGCGGAAAGCGAATCGGCAAGCTCACGATTGGCCGCATTCGACGAGATGCCCGACAGCGTCACCACTCCCTGCACGGTCGAGGCGGTGATCCAGTCCGGCTTCAACTGGTCGGCCCCGTCCAGAGCATGCACCACGTCCATTTCGATCTGCCCATCGGTGCGCTGCCCACTCGCCGTTGCAGCGGGCGTCGCGGTTCCGGTCTGCGGCGCAGCCTGAGCAAAAACTACCGATGCCAAGCCCAGAACCAGGCCCAGAACCAGGCACGGAACCAAGCCCAGAACCAGGCCCGGACAACCCACGGCCAGATACTTCCCACTCCGTCGGCGCTCGAATCGATGCCCGGTGTTCGTCCCAGAAAGAACGCTTTCCATCCAACGGTTTTGTTTCATCTCTCTGTCTCCGGCTCTCGTCTTCAAAAATAGCGGGAAACACGCCTCATCCGGAACTGACCGTCCTCCGAGGGAGTTTTATCCGCAGTGGGTTAGACACCGGAATCGCGCCGGAAGTTACGCCGATCAGAGAGAAATACAGAGAGAAATGCACCCGGAAGACGGGCAGCTCGGGAAATTCATGCCTCTTCTTACCCCTTCGGCGTCACCCGAATCAGGTTCCTGGCCAGCCGCTCCCACTGCGTCAGCAGCACACGGCCACAGGCGCTCTCCGTCTTCGCCACGTGCAGCTCGACCAGCTCATGGATCGACCGCTGCGCCGTGAAGTCGAGATCGTTGAACCGCTCGGCAACCAGATAATCCCTGTGGAACATGCCCTGCTCGATGAAGGCGGCCTTGTCGTCGTAGATCCACGCCAGCCCGCCCGTCATGCCCGCGCCAAAGTTGATCCCCGTATCGCCCAGAATCACCGCCAGCCCGCCCGTCATGTACTCGCACCCATGGTCGCCACAGCCCTCCACAACCGCCAGCGCGCCGGAGTTGCGCACGGCAAACCGCTCGCCCGCGCGTCCCGCCGCGTAGAGCGCCCCGGAGGTCGCCCCGTAGAGCGCAACATTGCCCAGGATCACGTGCTTCGTGCTCTCCCGCGAAGCCCTTCCTACGGCTTTCAAAATCAGCTCCCCGCCGCACAATCCCTTGCCGACAAAATCGTTCGCCAGACCTTCCAGGGTCAGCGTCATGCCCGCGACCGCAAAGGCCCCGAACGACTGCCCGGCGACCCCCTTCATTGCGAAACCGAGCTGCGCCCCGGAGGCCGTTGGATTCGCCGTCTTGAAGTGGGCAATCTGCCCGGCCAGCCGCGCGCCGACCGTGCGATCCTCGTTGGTAATGTGCGTCGCGAGCGAATACGGCTGATTGCTTTTGTAGGCTGTGAGCGCTGGCTCGACCCAGCTATCGTCAAGCGCTGGACGCTCTTCCGGACGATCATTCCGTTCGCCCATCCAGCGAATCGGCGTATCGATCTGCTGCGTCATCTGCGCCGCGCCCAGAATCGGCGCAAGGTCGAGCCTTCCGTCAAAGCGCACCTGCTCGAGCAAATCCGTCCGCCCCGTCGCCGCGGCCAGCGAAGGCAATCCCAGCGTAGCCAGAAGCTGCCGCAACTCCGTCGCCAGCTCCTCGAAGAACCGCACCACATGCTCCGGCTTCCCGCGAAACTTCGCCCGCAGCTCCGGCCTCTGCGTCGCTATCCCCGTAGGGCAGGTATTCAGGTGACACTGCCGCGCCATATCGCAGCCCAGCGCCACCAGCACCGAAGTGCCAAAGGCAAACTCGTCCGCGCCCAGCAAGGCCGCGATCAGAATGTCTCGCGCCGTGCGCAGCCCGCCATCGGTGCGCAGCCGCACACGACCGCGCAGTCCGTTGTGGATCAGCACCTGTTGCGCCTCGGCCAGCCCCAGCTCCCAGGGGTCGCCCGCATACTTGATGCTGGTCAACGGCGACGCTCCCGTGCCGCCCGAGTGGCCCGCGATCACAATGTAATCGGCATACGCCTTGGCCACGCCGGCAGCAATCGTCCCCACGCCACACTCCGACACCAGCTTCACCCCGACCGCAGCCCGTGGATTCACCCGCTTCAGGTCATAGATCAACTGCGCCAGATCCTCGATCGAGTAAATATCGTGATGCGGCGGCGGCGAAATCAACTGCATCCCCGGCTGCGCATGGCGCAATCGTGCAATCAACTCCGTCACCTTGTGGCCCGGCAACTGGCCGCCTTCGCCCGGCTTCGCCCCCTGCGCAATCTTGATCTCGATCTCTTCGGCGTGGATCAGATACTCGGCGGTTACCCCGAATCGCCCGCTCGCCACCTGTTTGATCTTGTTGTTCCTCAGCGACGGCGAACCATCGATCGGCGCATACACCGCCGGGTCTTCCCCGCCTTCGCCGGTATTGGACCGCGCCCCCATCAGGTTCATTCCCTGCGTGATTGTCTGGTGCGCCTCGGGCGAAAGCGAGCCAAAGCTCATCGCCGAAGCGATAAAAGACTTCACCAGGCTGCCCGTTGCCTCGATCGATTCAACCGGAAGTTCAGCACCCGCAGGGCGAATCTCCAGCAGGTCGCGCAGGTTCGCCGGCTGCGGCTCCTTTGCCTGGTCGGTAAAGCTGGACCACGGCGCCAGCGCCAGCGCGGCACCCTGTTTCGTCGAGCCGACCACCGTTTGCAGCGCACGAACCGTCTGCGGCTGCCAGGCGTGCGACTCGGCCTGCTCTGCCTTGCGGAAGCGAATGAATCCGTAATCCGGCAGATCTCGGCTCGCTACCGGGGCCTGCGCAATCGCGCTCACCAGCTCGCCAGAAGGACTCTCAGCGACAGAATCGTCCCCGGAATCGTCGCCCGAATCCTCCCGCCAGTTCGCCCGCACCAGCCGCTCCACCTCGGCAAAGCCAATCCCCGACAGCGGCGACGGCGTACCCACAAAACACTTCGCGATCACCTCGTCGGACAGCCCCAGCACATCGAAAAGATGCGCCCCGCGATAGCTGTCCACCACGCTGATGCCCATCTTCGACATCACCTTGGCCAGCCCCAGCTCCAGCGCATGCAGCGTATTCGCTTCGCCATTCCCCGGCGTCAGCGCACGCGCCGTTTCGAGCGCCAGCCACGGGCATACAGCACCCGCGCCCATCCCCATCAGCACCGCAACATGATGAATATCGCAGCAGTCCCCGGCCTCGATCGCCAGGCCTACCTCCGCGCGAACTCCCTCGCGGATCAGCCGCCGATGCACCGCCCCCACCGCCATCGCCATCGGTATCGGCAGCGCCGCGGCCGTCGCGGCGCGATCCGTCAACAACAGCACCTTCGCGCCCAGCTTCACCTGCTCGAGCGCAGCCGCAGTCAAGCCATCCAGCGCCGCTTCCAAGGTCTCCTCGGCAGAAAACAGACAATCCAGCATCTCGACCGGCAACTCCGCCGCGTGGGGATGCGCGCGATCCTTCAGCATCTGCATCTCCGCCAGCGACAGCAGCGGCGAAGCCAGCGAAAGCCCCGGCAGCGGCTCGCGCTGCTCCAGAATATGAGGCCAGGGGCCTAGCCGCGTGTGCATCTGGAGCACCACCGCCTCGCGCAGCGGGTCTATCGGAGGATTGGTCACCTGCGCAAATCGCTGCCGAAAGTACGCATACACCGACCGCGGAGCGCGCGCCAGCGGTGCCAGCGGCGTATCGTCGCCCATCGACCACACCGCGTCCTTGCCCTCCGCCGACATCGGCGCAAGGATCATCCGCACCTCTTCCCGCGTATACCCGAAGCGATGCTGCAGGCGATTCAACTCCGCTGGCTCAAGCTCCGGCGTAGCCATCGCGCCCGCCACCAGCGGCGTATCCCTCTGTACCAGGTCCTGATAGCGCCCGGCAGCGTCGAAACGAGCCAGCAGGTCTTCATTCTCCAGAAACTCGTGCGTCTCGAGATCGGCCAGGATCATCTGCCCCGGTCCCAGCCGCCCCGAGTGCGTCACCCGCTCCGGGTCCATATCGATCAGCCCGGCCTCTGACCCCGCGTAGACCAGCCCGTCTTCGCTGATCGAGAAACGGCATGGCCGCAGTCCATTGCGATCCAGAATCGCACCCACCTGTCGCCCATCGGCAAAGGCCAGCGCAGCCGGACCATCCCACGGCTCCACGCAATCGCCGCTGTACCGCAGGAACGAAGAAACGTTGCCGTGATTCGCCGGCGGCACCAGCATGCGCAGCGCCTCGGCCACCGTGCGCCCGTTCTGCGAAAGCAATTCCACAATCTCATCCAGCGAGGTCGAGTCTGACCCGCCCGTCGTCAACACCGGATACAGATCGAGCGGCAGCGATGCGGCGCGCGCCTCCATCCGGCTGCGATTGCCCCAGATCGTGTTGATCTCGCCATTGTGCGCCAGTGTGCGGCAGGGCTGCGCGCGATCCCAGCTTGGCAGCACATTCGTCGCATAACGCTGATGAAAGACCGCAAACGCCGCCGCAAACGAGGGGTCCGCAAGATCGGGATAAAACTCCGCCAGCAGCCGCCCCGCGCACAGTGCCTTGTAAAGGATCGTGCTCGACGAAATCGAAGCCACATACCCCGGCAGCCCCGAGCGCTCGAACTGCTTCCGTGCAAGATACAGACGACGATCAAAATCCACCGCGTCGTCCGCCGTTACCAGCACATGCCAGATTGCGGGCAACGTCGAGGCCGCGATCGACCCCAGCACCTGCGGACAGATCGGCACCGGACGCCACGCCAGAACCTCAGCCTGCTGCGCGCCAAGCGCCTGGTTCAATGCATCCCGCGAAGCCTCCGCATCCCCGTGCAGAAACACCACAGCAACCCCCAGCGGCTTCTCATGCGCCAGTTCGAGGCCCATGTGGCTCAACAGCAGCTCGCGCGGAATGGCCGTCATGATGCCAACCCCATCGCTCGACTTCCCGTCCGCGGCCACCGCGCCGCGATGCTCCAGCCGCCTCAGCGCAGTCAGCGCATGCTGCAGAATCCCATGCGACGGCTCGCCCGAAAGCTGCGCCACAAATCCAACCCCGCACGACTCCTTGTCAAACCGCGCATCCACCAGATTCGGAAACGCATAACCCCCGGAAAACCCGGCGGATTCAGGCAAACGCAGCCCTTCAGCGGCCCAACGCCGCTCAGGGTCAGAGGAAGATGTATGAAAGGAGTCCATGAATTACTATACGACCTTTACAAAACGAATTTCCAGTCCGTCGCGCAAATCACATGATGCAGGACGGCCTCCGCTGCAATCCCTCATGCGTGACCGGGGGAGGGCTGAAGGAATAAAATCACAGTCAGAGGCGCGCTGGCCGCCTTGCATATTTATACAAAGAGTCGTATATTTATGCAAGCGCGGCGCTCAGTATGAGTTCCGCGCTTTCGATTTACACCGCCGTCAAACGGCTGCAAGGGCAACCGCAACACCATGAAAGCTGAGCGACACAACGCGATTCGAGACCTGGTCAGCACCCGCGCCATCCTCAATCAGGACGAGCTGCGGCGCAAGCTCCGCCGACGCGGCTTCGCCGTCACCCAGGCCACGCTCTCCCGCGACATGCACGAGCTTCATCTCTTCAAGGGGCCGGATGGCTACGCGCTCGCCAATGGAAACGGCTCTGTCGCGGTCGCCGACGAAGAGGACGACAGCCCGCCTGGCGTCGCCGCCGTTCTCGACAGCTTCGGTCTGCGCTCCGAACAGGCCATGAATCAGGTGGTCATCGGCACCGTCATGGGCGGCGCGCAACCCGTGGCTGCTGCGCTCGACTACGAAGAGTGGTCCGAGGTCATCGGAACCATCGCCGGCGACGACACCGTGCTGGTCATCTGCCCCAATCCGCAGAAGGCCGCCGACGTACAAAGAAAAATCAGAAAGTTGCTGGGAGCATGAGCCACTCCACACAAAAAGCGATGCAGGCCGCCATTCAAACCGCGATCGTCGGCGTCACCGGCTACGCGGGCGCGGAGCTGCTCCGTCTGCTTGTGCATCATCCCCGCCTCGATGGCAAGCCGCCCATCCTCGCGGGCCGCATCGAACCAGACCAGGCCTCACGCGGCGGCATTCCCCTCGGCGAGATTCATCCCTCGCTTATCGATTCCAGGGGCACGGGAAATCTCCGCCTGCGGCAGTTCGACTGGCAGTTGTTTGAAGACCTCGGCGTCGAGGTTCTCTTCCTCGCCACACCCCATGAATATTCCCGCGCAGCGGTCCCCGAGGCGCGCCGTCGCGGCATCCGCGTCATCGACCTGAGCGGCGCCTGGCGACTCGATTCCTCCGCCCATCGCGCCGTCTACGCCTTCGAGGACGAAGGCTCCACAGATGCGCTTGCCATGCAGGCCGAGGCCGTCTACGGCATGCCCGAGCTGCATCGTCATGCCATCCATCAAGCCTGCCTGATTGCCAACCCCGGCTGCTACGCAACCGCCGCCATTCTCGCGCTCAAGCCGCTCCTCGCAGCGGGCATTGTCGATCCCGCTTGCGGCATTGTCTGTGACGCAAAGAGCGGCGTCAGCGGCGCGGGCAAAGCTCCAACTGCGAAGACTCACTTCATGCATGCGGCAGACAATCTCTCTGCCTATGGCGTCTTCTCTCATCGACACACCGGAGAACTCCTCGAGCAACTCAACATCGACGAAACGGCCATCACGTTTACGCCGCACCTGCTCCCCATTCCGCGCGGCATCCTCGCCACCAGCTACGTCCGCTTTCGCGAGCCTCAGTCGCAGGCGAAGATCGATTCCATCTATCGCGAGTTCTATTTATCGAGCCCGATGGTGCGCCTCCACAACCACCATCTGCCTCAGATTCAACATTCGGTCAGGACCAGCTACTGCGACATCGGCGCTCAGGTTGCGTCGGACGGCCATCGCGCCGTCCTCGTCAGTTGCCTCGACAATCTCCTCAAAGGCGCTGCCGGTCAGGCAGTGCAAAACCTCAACGTCATGATGGGATGGGCTGAAGCGGAGGGCCTGGAATGAAGTTCGTCGTCAAACTCGGTGGCGCGGGACTCGAAGATCCAAACCTCCTCCACGGCTGTGTTCGCGCCATTGCCGAGATGGTCCGCGCGGGCCATCGCGTCGCCGTTGTCCACGGCGGCGGCGTACAGCTCACGCGTACGCTTGATCGGCTGGGCAAGAAGAGCGAGTTCCTCGACGGACTTCGCGTCACCGATGCCGAAACCCGCGACGCCGCGCTCATGGTCTTTTCCGGCTCGGTCAACAAGCGCCTTGTCGCAGCCTTTGCCTCCGTCGGCCAGCCTGCCATCGGCATGAGCGGCGGCGACGGCCTCCAGTTCCGCGCACGCAAGAAGCGCACCGAACCAGACCTCGGCTTCGTCGGCGAAATTGCCGCCTCGGATCCGCGTTGGATGGAGGCTATCTTCGAGTTGCAGGGCGTACCGGTTCTCTCCTCCATGGCGCTCGGTTTCGACGGCGAATACTACAACATCAACGCCGACGAAATGGCCGCCGCCTGCGCCATCAGCCTCCGCGCCGATGCTCTCGTCTTTCTCACTGACGTTCCCGGAGTACGAGGTTCCGGCGGCGATGTCATGCGCTGGCTCAGCATCGATCAGATTGCGGAAATGACGCGCTCCGCCATCATCTCCGGAGGCATGTTGCCCAAATTGAGCGCCTGTCGCGAGGCCCTGCTCCACGGTGTTAAACGCGTCAGAATACTACCCGCCGAAGCCGCGCAATCTCTGCCCGATTTCTGCTCCGCACGCATCGAACAAGGAACCGAGGTCATGGTCGCATGAACCCATTCAGCACGAAAGAAGAATCGAAGATGAGCCTCAACGAACTCCGCGCGGCGGAAGCAAAACTGCTCGTGCCAACCTATGATCGCAACGCCGTTCTCTTCGAGCGCGGCGAAGGCGTATATCTCTTTGACAACCACGGCGAGCGTTATCTTGACCTGCTCAGCGGCATCGGCGTCAACGCCCTCGGATACGCCCATCCCGCCATTGAAAATGCTATCGCTCAGCAGAGCAGAAAGCTGATCCACACCTCCAATCTCTACTTCCATGCGGGCCAGGCAGAGCTGGCCATGCGGCTCACCGAGCGCTCCGGTCTTGATCGCGTCTTCTTTGCCAACACCGGCACCGAAGCCTGGGAGGGAGCGATGAAATTCGCCCGCGCCCACGCCGGCCTCCTGCGCTCGGAAGGCAAACAGATCGGCACAAAATTCCTCGCCCTCGAACACAGTTTTCATGGCCGCACCTATGGCTCTGTCTCCACCACCCACAAGGCAAAATATCGCGAGCCGTTTGCTCCCACCCTGCCCGGCGTCGAGTTTGTCCGCTTCAACGACGTTGCCGATCTGCGCGACAAATTCTCCTCCGACGTCTGCGCCATTCTCCTCGAATCCATTCAGGGCGAGGGCGGCATCCGCCCGCTTTCCAAAGAGTTTCTAGCCACCGCGCGAGAACTCACCGCGAGCACTGGTGCGCTCCTTGTCCTCGACGAGATTCAGGCTGGTCTCGGGCGCACCGGCAAGTGGTTCGCCTATCAGCACTACGACATTCTGCCCGACATTGCCACGCTCGCCAAGCCCCTCGCGGGCGGCATTCCCCTCGGCGCAATCCTCTGCACCGAAGAGGTCGCGCGCGCCATTCATCCCGGCATGCATGGCACTACCTTCGGCGGCGGTCCGCTCGCCTGCGCCGTCGCCATCGCCGTCATCGACGCGCTTGATCGCGACTGCCTGCTCGAGAACGCAACTACTGTCGGCGGCTATTTCATGAATCAGTTGCGCAGCCTTCAACAGAAGCACGCATCCATCCTCGACGTGCGCGGCATCGGCCTGATGATCGCCGCCGAACTCGACTCCGCAGAACTTGGCAAAATCGTCGTCAGGAAAATGATGGAGCGCAGAATCCTCATCAACTGCACCAGCGATACCGTGCTGCGTTTTCTGCCGCCCTACATCCTCACCCGCGCCCATGTCGATCAGGCGATTCTTGCGCTCGACGAAATCCTCGCGGACGCCGCCGCAGGCCATCAGGCCGAACAGAATACAACTTTGGCAGGAGGTCACTCCCGTGGCTAGCAAAGCATTTCTCGAACGACACACATCGGAAGTCGCCATCTCTCAAGACGCACAGATTCTCGCCGCTGCCGCGCGCATGGCGGGCGAAGACCTCTGCTCGATCAGCGATCTTTCGAGCGAAGAAACCCAGGCCGTTCTCAGGCTCGGCCACGACGTCAAGCGCAATCCACGCGCCTGGCGTCACGCGCTCGACGCCAAGCAGATGGTTCTCATGTTCGAGAAAGCCAGCCTCCGCACACGCCTCAGCTTCGAGGCCGGCATCAACACGCTGGGCGGCAACGCGATCTTCTTTGACCAGACCAACTCCCTGCTCGGCGAGCGCGAATCCATCGCCGATGTCGCGCGCAACGTCGAGCGCTGGGTAGACGTAATCGTGCTGCGCACCTATGCCCACGACACCATCACAGAGATGGCCGCCCATGCGCGCGTTCCGGTCGTCAACGCGCTCTCCGACTTTGAACATCCCTGCCAGGCGCTGGCCGATTTCATGACCCTGGAAGAGCACTTCGGCACCGTCAAGGGCCTCAACTTCACCTACGTCGGCGACGGCAACAACGTCTGCCATTCGCTCATGCTCGCCGGCGCGCAACTCGGCGCGAACGTCACCGTCGCCACCCCGCGCGGCTACTCGCCGGATATTGAAATCGTCACTCTCGCCCGTGAACGCGCCGCCGCCAACGGCTGCGAGCTTCGCCTCACCCAGGACCCCATGGCCGGCGCCGAATCCGCCGACGCCATCTACACCGATGTCTGCGTCAGCATGGGCTTCGAGCACGAATCCACCAAGCGCGCGCCCATCTTCCGTCCGTTTCAGGTCAACGACGCCATGATGGCTCAAGCCGCCAGCCATGCGGTCTTCATGCACTGCCTGCCCGCGCGGCGCGGCGCGGAAGTCTCCGACGCCGTCCTCGACGGACCGCAGTCGATCGTCTTCGATCAGGCCGAGAATCGCATGCACGCCCAGAAGGCGCTCTTGCTGCTGCTACTCGGCGGACTCTCCAACCCGAACAGTTTTGCGCAGCCCAGCCAATAGCCGCGCCTACTCTCCATGGAATCACCAAGCCCCGACAAGCCCCGAAAGGAAGTCATCATGGCAAAGAAAGTTGTTCTCGCATACTCCGGCGGACTCGATACCTCCATCATCATTCCGTGGATCAACGAAAACTATGGCATGGATGTGATCGCCATGATCGCCGACGTCGGCCAGGGCGACGACCTCGACGCTGTGGTCGCCAAAGCCTACGCAACGGGCGCCAAGAAAGCCGTCGTCTGCGATCTGCGCGAAGAGTTCCTGCGCGACTACGTCTATCCCACTGTGCGCGCGGGCGCCATTTACGAACACAAATATCTCCTCGGCACCTCCATCGCGCGGCCCATCATCGCCAAATATCAGGTGCTCACCGCGCTCAGTGAAAATGCGGATGCGGTCGCCCACGGCTGCACCGGCAAGGGCAACGACCAGGTACGCTTCGAGCATGCCTATCAGGCACTCGCCCCCGAACTCGCCGTCATCGCTCCCTGGCGCGAGTGGACGCTCAAGAGCCGCGAAGACTGTCTCGACTACGCGGAAGCGCACGGCATTCCACTCGCCCAGAGCCGCGAGAAGATTCACTCCCGCGACCGCAACATCTGGCACATCAGCCACGAGGGCGGAGAACTCGAAGACGCCGGCAATCGTCCGCTCGATTCCACATGGGTATGGACACGCAGCCCACAGGATGCCCCGGACCACGAAGAGATCGTCGAGATCGGCTTCGATCAGGGCATTCCCGTCGCCGTCAACGGGCAGCGCCTCGACGCTGTGCAACTGGTCGAGTTGCTCAACGAAATCGCAGCGCTCAATGCAATCGGGCGCATCGACATCGTCGAAAACCGCTTTGTCGGAATGAAGAGCCGCGGCATCTACGAAACCCCCGGCGGCACTCTCATCACCACAGCGCACCGCGAACTCGAGTCCCTCACGCTCGAGCGCGAAGTCGCACACTACAAGCAGCAGATCGCCCTCAAATACGCCGAGCTCGTCTACTTCGGCCTCTGGTTTACCCCGCTCCGTGAAGCGCTCGACAGCTTCGTCTCGAAGACCCAGGAGAACGTAACCGGCACCGTCAAACTCGCGCTCTACAAGGGCAATATCGACATCACAGGTCGCTCCAGCGAATTCTCGCTCTACTCCAATGAGCTTTCCTCCTTCACCATGGGCGCGAGCTACGATCAGATGGACGCGAAGGGTTTCATCCGCATCCTCGGCTTACCCGCGCGCACCCAGGCGCACCTGCTCGCCATGAAGAAAGAGGCAGTCAAGTGAAGATGTGGTCGGGGCGATTTCGCGAGCCGCTCGACGAGAACTTCGACCAGTGGCAGCGCTCGATTTCCTTCGACTGGCGACTGCTCCCGCAGGAACTGGCCGCCAGCAAGGCCCACGCCTCGGCTCTCGCCGCTGCTGGAATCGTTAGCGCCAGCGAACTCACCACGCTCCGCAGCGGACTCGACGCCATCGCGCGAAAATTCCGCAGCCCCGAGCGCGCCGCAGAAATCGCCGGCCACCCCGCCGCAGAAGACATTCACCACTTCGTCGAACTGGCGCTCACCGCAGAGATCGGAACCCTCGCGCTCAAGCTCCACACCGGCCGCAGCCGCAACGAACAGATTGCCACCGATCTCCGCCTCTACGTGCGCGACGAGATTCAAAAAAACATTGCAGCATTGACCAACTGGGCCGCGGCACTGCTCGCCAAAGCCCGCGCTGCCAGCGACCAGGTGATGCCCAGCTACACCCACCTCCAGCGCGCTGAACCCGTGCTCGTCGCGCACTGGCTCCAGGCTTATGTACAAATGCTTCTGCGCGACATCACGCGCCTCGAAGACTGCTCCTCGCGTCTCAATTTCTGCCCTCTCGGTTCGGGAGCCGTCGCCGGAGCCACGCTCAAACTCGACCGCTCGATCGCCGCGCGCGAGCTTGCCTTCACTGCGCCCACAGCCAACAGCATGGACTCGACCAGCGACCGCGATTTTGTCCTCGAGTATCTGCATGCCCTCACACTTGTCGGTCTTCACGCCAGCCGATTCGCCGAAGAGATCACGCTCTTCGCCACTGCGGAATTTGCCTTCGTCGAGCTGCCCGAAGCCTTCTCGACCGGATCGAGCGCCATGCCGCAGAAAAAAAATCCCGACCTCACCGAACTTGTCCGTGCCAAAGTCGGACGCATCCACGGCGCGGCTACAGCCGTCGCCATGCAGCTCAAAGGCCTGCCCCTGGCCTACAATAAAGACATGCAGGAGACTCAGGAGCCATGCTTCGCCGTGACCGGTACCAGCCAGATGATCGCGCTCCTCGCCGGGTTCACCGCGTCGCTTGCCTTTCGCTCTGACCGCATGAGCGCAGCAGCCAACACCGGCTATCTCAATGCCATGGCCGCCGCAACCTATCTCGTCCACAAGGGAGTTCCCTTCCGCACTGCGCATGAAAAAATCGGCAACGCGGTGCGCTTCGCCCTTGAAAAGCAGGTCGAGCTGGACGGCCTCACACTCGACGAGCTCGAACAATTCGGCTCCGAGTTTGGCCCCGATTTCTATCACGCCGTAACCCTCGACGCCACGCTCGATTGTCACGATGTGATCGGCGGCACGGCGCGCGCTCAGGTCCGTGATGCGCTCGCAATTGCGGAGCTTCAGGTCACCGCCCTGCGCGCAAAATATCCCGTCGTCGCAAGCCATCCGGAGGTCGCTCATGCTGGTGCGTAAAGCGCGCCTTCAGGATGCCTCGAACGTCTTCGATCTGGTCAACAGCCTCAGCGGAGACGGGACGCTGCTGAAGCGACAGTTCGCTGAAATCTGTGAAAACATCCGCGACTTTACCGTCGCCGAGTCAGACACCGGAGTCTTCCTCGGCTGCGGCGCGCTCCATCTCTACGGACCCCATCTCGCCGAGGTGCGCTCCATCGTCATGACTCCCGGCGCAAAGGGAAAAGGCGTCGGCGGACGCGTCCTCAAGGCCCTCATCGAGGAAGCTGAAGAGCACGGCATTCAATCCGTCTGTCTCTTCACACGCATCCCGGATTTCTTCTTCAAATACGGCTTCCGCACCGTCGAAGACAAGGCCGAACTACCCGACAAGATATTCAAAGACTGCCAAAGCTGCCCGCGTCTTCATCGCTGCGACGAGGTCGCCATGGTGCGCGGAAAAATCCCTCGCATGTCCATCCTCGGTCCCCGTCATGAAGCGCAGGAACTGGTCCGCCTCGCGTAATTGAAATTCATTTTTCGCGCTCGATGAGCTTCCGATAAAACTCCACCGCCAGGCCAAGTACAGCCTTCTGCGAGAAGCGCTCGACCGCCCACGCTCTTGCAGCTTCTCCCATCTTTCGTCTCCGCGGCTCATCCTTCAGCAGCAGGAGAGCAGCCTCGGTGATTGCTGCGGGATTTTCCGGCGGAACGACGAATCCCGTAATCTCCGGCAACACGGCATCGCGCGCGCCAGTCGATTCCGTCGTAATCGCCGCCAGTCCGCTCGCCGCTGCCTCCAGCACCGCGTTGGGAAATCCCTCGCGATGTGTCGGCAACACAAAAAAATCCATCGCCCGATAATACTCTTCCACATTCGCAACAAAGCCCGTGTGGCGGATGCGCGGATGATCCGCGATGTGCGCCTTCCAGTGCCCATCCAACTCATCGTCCGATGCATCGAACCAGCCCACCAGCAGCAGCCAGCATTGCGGATGAACATCCAGAATCGCATCGAACGCCATCAGCAATTCGGGGACGCCTTTGTCGCGCGTCAGGCGACCGACAAATCCGATCACCGCATCCTCTGCTGGAATATCCATCATCTCGCGCAAAGCGGTCCTGCCGGGATGAAAGCGTTCCGTATCCACTCCGTTGCTGCTTCCCTCGCCCAGCAGAAAAAACTTCTTCTCGCGCGCTATGCCCATCGCGGCAGCCTCTTCCAACAGGCTTCTGCTGTTGCACAACACAACATCCGCGCAACCGGCCGCAATCCGCTCGGACAGCAGCAGCGTATGTCGTTTCCATCCCCGGCTGGTCTCCAGTTTCAGTCCGCGCAGCGTATACACCCGATGCGGAATCCGCAGCAGCCACGCCGCCGTGCAACCCAGCAGTCCAACCTTCGGCGTACTGAAATCGACCAGCTTTGGCCGATGCCTCAGGAGAAACCAGAGAATGCGAAGAAACGCGGCCATATCCGCAAACGGGGCAAAGCCACGCTCCATTGAAATGGCCTGCGACGACACGCCTTCCTCTTCCGCTGTGCGCTCCAGCAGCCAGCCCGGCGACGAGATGAGCGTCACGTCGAAACCAGCTTCGCGCAATGCCCGCAACCGCCCGCGCAACACCAGGCAGGTCTGCGCGCTGGTTACTCCAACCACCAT
>JAJZFR010000177.1 GCA_021805265.1 Acidobacteriota bacterium
CGAGAGGAATAGGGTCAAAGCCGCCACGGGCGAGGGGGTGGCAACGCAGGAGGCGCTTGAGCGCGAGCCAGGCTCCGGCAGGTGCGCCGTAGGCCTGAATGGCTTCGACGGCATACTCGGAGCAGGTGGGCTGATAGCGACAGCCGCCGGGGAACACGGAATGGATTGCGGGCGAAATCCAGCGGCGGTATAAAGCGAGCGCTGCGAGCAGCAGACGCGCGATCACGAGGTGCGCCCAGGTTTCTGACTGGGTGAAGGGAGGGCTGCGCGACCCTCCGAAGCCGACGCGGAGCGCTGCCGGACGGCGGGGGTCTGTGTGGGAACGACAGCGTAGGGTTTTCTCGCCGCCGGGGTAGCGGGATTGAGCGCCTGCTCTGCGGCGCGGGAGAAGATGCTGTGGACTTCGGCGTTCAACTGGCTGAAATCGATGGTCAGGACAACGCGTTTGGGATGGAGGATGAGATCGACGCCAGCGGGCAGAGAGGCAAGATGATTGCGAATTGCGGCGCGCATTCTTCGCTTGATGCGATTGCGTTCGTGGGCCTTGCCGATGACCTTGCCGACGGTAAGGCCGACGCGCGCCGGGCCGAGCGGATTCTGTTCCTGACTTAGTTCCTGGCGCAGCGAGAAGAACCAGCTCATCGAAGCCGAGAACTGCTTGCGCGAGGCCTGGTAGGCGCGCTGATAGTCAGCGTGACGATGTAGCCTGGCATCGCGCCACTCGATACGGGGTTGGGAGATTGGGGGCTGGACAGGTGCTGGCATGGCTGCTTCCGTTGCGTCGATGGCGGGGAGAGCCTGACCGGGTGGCTATAGGCTGGCTCGGCGAAATCTTGCCCGGCGGTGCCGGAGTGCCTGCTGGCAGCACGAGAGCCGTGGCAAATGCGGAAGGCTACAAAAAACACGCTTGGTCTTGAACCGGTTGCGACTCCTGAATGGATTTGCAGAAGTCGCTTCCTGAGCAGTATTTGCGTGAGGCTGAGCAATAGCGTAAGGCTGATAGTTGCGAAGCGGTGTTTCCTGGCGCGGCGAACTAGTCGCGGAAGCCCGCGCTGACGGCAACCCGCCTGCGACCCTGGGCGCGACGACGGCTGAGTACGGCGGCCCCGCTCTTGGTCTTCATTCTGGCCCGAAAGCCATGAGTTTTAACGCGCTTCCGGCGATTGGGCTGAAATGTGCGTTTGGGCATGATGTGCGCTCCTGAATGGTTAAAGTCCTGAGTTTGCAGGCAAAGTTCTATCTTACCGCAAGTTGCGGTTTTTTTCCATCTCTGCTCCCGTCGCGGTGATCGTCGTGCCTGGTGGTCGCGGTCTCGCGGCAATGACGAGCGGCAAGACGAGAATCGAGAATGGCAGGATGGCTCGGGGGCGGGATTTTGTTACAGAAAATTGAAATTGCGGAGGCGATTTTTCTGCACTCGCGGGCAGGTTTCACCATGCTTGGTGCATCTCGATTTTCGAATGTGAACGGGGTGTTGCAGAGGCCACGAATTGTGCTAGTATCAGACCCGTTCACAACATTCACGGATGTTCGTACAAACCGGCGCACTCCTCGAATGGGTAGCTGTTTTCAGGTGTTCCAGCCCGGACGATTCATGAGTAGATGGAAGCGTGAAAGACGAAAGCAGCGAAGGAGGCTTCGCCGCTTGCGGGAGTATTTTTTGTTTTTTTGAAGGCATGTAAGTGGTTGAGGTATCGGGCCGAAGAGTAGTATCAGTGATTCCGAATCGTGGATTCCAAAACCAGCAAGGAAGTTCTCCATGACATTTGCAACTGCGCCAGCTACGCCCGTGAATCCGTGGGCGCAGATTCTGGCGGCACTCGAGAAGAAGATCAACCGACAATCGTTCGAGACGTGGTTGAAACCGACGCGCTTCAGTCACGTTGTGGGTAAGACGCTGTATGTTCGCATCCCGACGGAGGAGTTTCACCACATCGGGGACAAGTACAGCGACCTGGTGCAGGAGGCGATCGACCTGTTTTCACTGGAGTTGGAGAATGTGGTTTTTGTAACGGCGGAGTTGGATCCGTCGCAGCCTCCGATCCGCAAGGATGGTGGCTTTGGCCCTTTGCCGACCCATGCTCCGACAGCGCCGCAGCCGAGCAACAACGGGCGCCGGCAGTCGCCATTGACCGAGCCGCAGGGCCGGGAGCAGCAGGGTCGCTTCGACTGGTCCACGGCAGCGCAGTTGAACCCGCGTTACACGTTTGACAACTTCGTGATCGGCAATGGAAATCAGTTTGCGCGGGCGGCTTCTCTGGCCGCGGCGGAGCGGCCCGGCAAGGCCTACAACCCGTTGTTTCTGTATGGGGGCGTGGGACTGGGCAAGACCCACCTGATGCATGCGATCGGGCATGAGGTGAAGCGGCGGCAGCCGATGGCGAGCCTGTATTACGTGACGGCGGAAAAGTTTCTGAACGAGATGATCAACTCGATTCGCAACGACCGGATGACCAGCTTCCGGGATCGTTTTCGCGGCGTGGACGTGCTGCTGATCGACGACATCCAGTTCATCGCGCAGAAGGAGCGGGTGCAGGAGGAGTTCTTCCATACCTTCAACGCGCTGCACGAAAGCATGAAGCAGGTAGTGATCGCTTCGGATCGTCCGCCGAAGGAACTGGCGGAGATTGAGGAGCGTCTGCGGTCGCGCTTCGAGTGGGGATTGATCGCGGACATTCAGCCGCCAGATCTAGAGACGAAGGTAGCGATTCTGCAGAAGAAGGCAGAGAGCGAGCAGATGTCCTTGCCGACGGACGTGGCGATGTTCATCGCGTCGAACGTGCGGACCAATGTGCGCGAGCTGGAAGGCGCGCTGGTGCGGCTGTTTGCGTGGTGCCAGATGAACGGGATGGAGATCACGCTGCAATCGACGCAGCAATGTCTGAAGCAGTTCATCGACACGCAGGCGCGGCGCATCTCGATCGATGCGATCCAGAAAGCGGTGGCGGAAAACTTTGGCATGCGGGTGAGCGAGCTGAAGCAGAAGAACAACTCGCGCGCAGTGGTGGTTCCGCGCCAGATTGCGATGTATCTGGCGAAGAATCTGACGGAGGCGAGCCTTCCGGAGATAGGACGCCAGTTCGGCGGCAAACACCACACGACAGTGATGCACTCGATCGCCAAGATCGATGAGTTGCGGCGCAGCGACAAGGACCTGAACCTGACGATCAACAAGCTGCAGGAGACGTTGAACGGATAGGCCAGATCAAGGAAAGAAAAACAGGCCGCGCATCGGAGACTCGATGCGCGGCCTGTTTTGTATTGCTGCTGAATCCGCGAAGCGGAGCTACTTTGTCTTGATCTCGAGGACTTCGACGGTGTAGCCGGGAATGGGATGGTCGATGGTCTCGCCACTCACGGGTACCGTTGTCTCCGACGGAACGATGTGGCTGGGGTTGGCGATGGAGTTGGTGTCGGCGGTGGTAGCGGCATGGAGCCGGATGAGCTTTGCGGTCGGGGCAACGCTGGATGCGCCTTGCAGTTGAATGTGGAGCCTCTGCGTCGTGGGTGAGGCGTTGACCAGCTTGACGAAAATCGTCCCGTCGGATTTGCGCTCGGTGACCGAGTCAAAGACGCGTGGGCCGGCGCCGGTGATCTCGGACTGGGGCACCTGGTCGCCGAGATGACTGGCAAACAAAGCCAGCGCGTAATAGCTGGGCGAGCCGTAGCTGTGGAGTCCGTCGTAGCCGATCAGGTCGGGGTGCCACTGCATTCCGCCGGGGTTGACGTTGACCAGCATGGGCGCGTAGCTCGAGATGGCGACGAGGTCGCTGTTGCGTTCGAGGCCGGTGAGCCAAGCGGCGTCGCCGAGGGCCGCGCCAAAGTCCGCTGTGGGCGTGCCTTCCATGGTGGCGTATTCGCCGACGAAAATCTTCGGTCCGTTGCGATCCGAGTTGTCGTAGTGGTGGGTGTCTGTGAAGAATTCTTCGGCGCTCTTGTAGTAGTGATCGTCGATGACATCGGGCTTGCGGCTGGTGACGGGCGCGGTCGCGATCAAGGGCAGCGCGGGGTATTTTGCCTTGATGGCATCAAAGAACTGGGCGAAGCGTCCGTCGTAGCTCTTTGACCGGTCGAACTCGTCTTCGTTGCCGATCTCGAGATAACTGATTTTGAAGGGCGCAGGATGTCCGTCACGGACGCGCTCGGCTCCCCATTTGGTATCTGGGCCTCCGGTTGCGTATTCGATCTCGTCGAGTGCGTCCTGGACGTAGGGTTCGAGGTCCTTGCCGGGCGCGACGTGCTCCTGCTTCATCGAGTAGCCGGCGTAGACGGCGAGTACGGGCTGCATGTCGAGGTCTTCGCACCACTCGAAGAATTCGAGCAGGCCGAGGCCGTCGGAGGAGTGGTAACTCCAGGGGCTGGGGTGGGTGGGTCGATCAACCATGGGTCCGATGGTTTTCTTCCAGTCGTATCGCTCGGAGATGTGGTCGCCCTCGAGGTAATTGCCGCCGGGGAAGCGGAGAAAGGCCGGATGCAGCCCGGCCATGCGCTGCATGAGGTCGATGCGAAAGCCATTGGGGCGGTTGCGATAGGTGGGGGGAAAGACGGAGACGAGGGTCATCCAGAGCGAGCCGGGGTGGGCGACGGTAATCTCCAGATGGTTGTCGGTCGAGGGGATGATCTGGCCGGTGCGCAGGGTGGCGGAGTACTGCTTCCAGTCGGTTCCGATGGTGGGGAGGGTGGCGCTGGCGACAGCCTTGCCGGTTGCGTTGTTGACCAGGCTGAGCGTGACCGCGCCGAGCGATGCGGAGTCGGCGCGGGCGTAAAGCGAGGCGCTGTAGGCGGTCTCAGGGCGGAGCGGATAGCCCCAGAAGCCGTTATTGCGCACACCGACCGGTTCGGCCTGGCTGGCGGTGGTGGCGGTGAGCCGGAGGCTGTTGGGGAGCGCCGCCGACGGGCCGGTGGTCTTGTCCATGGCCATTGCGCCGCCCGCTGCGGCATTCTGGATAAGTTGCCAGTCCTGCTGTTCCCATCCGCCGTCGCGAAGGGTTCGGTTGCGCACCATCTCAGGATAGAGGCCGCCATCGTAGGAGTAGTTGATCTCTTCGGTCATGAGGCCGTAGAGGGTGGGGCTGACGGCGTGGAGCGGCTTGTCGGCGTGGATGGTGAGTACCGCGGGCGACTGGGCGAGGAGCAGGGTAGCCGTGAGAAACGGAGTCGCCAGAAGTTGCGGGCGGAAAAAGTTCAATGCGGATCGGATGTCGGTCATGGTGCGGGCCTCGGGATAGAACAAGCTGAAAGAAACTGGAAAGGTTTTCCTGAGTGCCCGAGTGTATCGCTTTACCGCAATGACGCGCAAGGGTGGGCTGGCTGCGTGGAAAGTCAGCGCAGCGGCTCGGTCTCTACTGGCTCGACCTGAACTGGCTCGACTTGAACTGGCTCGACTTGTACGAGGGTGGAGTAGAAGGTGGCTGCCGCGCCGATGTCGGTGAGTCGCTCGCTGGTGAGGGCGTTGACGTTCTGGCCGTCGGGGCTGAGTTTGCCCCAGTCCATGCGGGCTGCAACGACGCCGGGCGGGACGCGGCCGGAGACCATGGCGGCGAGCGTGAGGCTTCCGCGATCATTCCAGACGCGTACCCGCTGCCCGTCTGCTATGCCGCGCGGCGTGGCGTCGTCGGCGTGGATTTCCACGCGGTGCGTGGTGTCGGCTTCCATTTTGCGGTGACCGTCGAGGTTGGCGAAGGTGCTGTTCATGTAGTGGTCGGCTTTGCGGGGGAGAAATTCGAGGGGGAATTTTTCCGCTGCGGGGCTGAGGCGCGACTCAGCGGGGGCGACGAAAGCGGGCAGTGGGTCGAGGCCCGCTGCGGCGAGCTGGTCGGAGTAGAATTCGATTTTCCCGCTGGGAGTTTCGACAGTACCGGAACAGAATGGCAGCGAATCTTCCGCTTCGCCGAGTTGGAGCGCGATGTGTCCGCGGCTGGTTAAATCGGCGAGCGAAATATGCTGCATTCCAGGGTTGCGGGAGAAGCCGTTTTCGTCCGGGTCGAGCGCCTGGCGCATCATCTCCGACGGCGTATCGAGAAAGCAGGGTTCGCGGAAGCCCATGGTGGCGGCGAGCTGGGTGAAGAGCCAGACATTCGAGCGCGCCTCGCCGAGAGGCTCGATGGCCTGGGCTGAATGTTGCGCGAGGGTGTGTCCGTAGGCACCCTGAATCTCCTCGTGTTCGAGGAAAGTGGTTGCGGGCAGGACGTAATCGGCGTAGTCGGTGGTGTCGGTGAGGAACTGTTCGTGGACGACGGTGAAGAGGTCAGGGCGCAGGAGGCCGCGCCGGACGAGATTCTGGTTGGGCGCGACAGCGCCGGGGTTGGAGTTGTAGACAAAGAGGGCATGGACGGGCGGGCCTTCGTTGGGGTCGCTTCCGAGTTCGGTGAGTGCGTGGCCGAGGCGGGACATGTTGACGACGCGCGCCGGGCGGCCGAGCGGGGAAGCAAGCATCAGATCAGGGCGTTCGATGGCCTGTTTGTTCCACTGAAATGAGCCGGAAAGCGAAAGCTGCGCGCCGCCGCCGCGCTCGCGCCACGAGCCGGTGAGTGCGGGGAGCATGGCGATGGCGCGGACGGCGGTGCCGCCGTTTTCAGAGCGCTGGACGCCGTAGTTGAGGCGCAGGGCGGCAGGGCGGGTGGTAGCGTACTCGCGGGCGAGTTGCTCGATCTCGGCGGGTCGCAAGCCAGTCCAGGCGGCGACGCGCTGGGGGTTGTATTCGCGCGCGCGCTCGGCCAGTGTGGCGAAGCCGTGGGTCATCTGGCTGATATAGGCGCTGTCTT
Organism: Acidobacteriota bacterium; assembly: GCA_021805265.1. GTDB lineage: Bacteria > Acidobacteriota > Terriglobia > Terriglobales > Acidobacteriaceae > Acidicapsa. Next base: position 6,765 of record JAJZFR010000177.1, read on the forward strand.
CCAGGCCGTCGCGGAGGATGACGTGCATGATGCCCAGAGCGAGCGCGGCGTCGGTTCCGGGGCGAATGGCGATGTGCCAGTCGGCGAGAGCAGCGGTACGGGTGCGATAGGGGTCGATGACGATCAGGCGAGCGCCGTTGCGTCGCGCCTGCTCGACAAAGGGCCAGAGGTGAATGTTGTTTCCGTGGATGTTGGCACCCCAGGCGAGGATCAGCTTGGAGTGGGCGAAGTCCTGATTGCCGGTGCCGAGCTTGCGCCCGTAGACCAGGTTCCAGGCCTGTCCGCCCGCCTCGGCGCAGATGGTTCGGTCGAGCTGGGAGGCTCCGAGACGGTGGAAGAATCGGCGGTCCATGGAGCCGTAGCCGAGCAGGCCCATGGTGCCCGCATAGCTGTAGGGCAGGATGGACTCGGGGCCGTAGTGCTCAGCGGTCTGGTGAAGTCGCGCCGCGATTTCGTCGATAGCCTGATCCCATCCGATGCGCTCGAAGGGAGAGTCATTGTTCTGTGCCGCTGGGTTCTGTGCCGACGGCCCTTTGGGCGCTCCCGGTTTGCGTTTGAGGGGATGGAGGATGCGCTGGGGCGAGTAGACGCGGTCAAGATACTTGGCCACCTTGCCGCAGAGGAACCCTCGAGTCACCGGATGATTCGGGTCGCCCGCAACCTTGATCGCGCGGCCAGTGCCATCGACCGTGACCCGCACGGCGCAGGAATCCGGACAGTCATGGGAGCAGACGGTGTGAACGACGCGCAGGGATGAGGATTGCATTGTCGGGGCCGGGGCTGACATAGTGGCATTTTAGGCTTATCGGGGAGGGAATTCCATGAGATTGCGCTGGTTTGGGTTGGTAATGATCTGCATTGGTCTTGCGGCTTGCGTTCCGTCGCCTGGCGAGCAAACGGCGGCTGGCGATGAGGCGGCGATTCGGGCGGTGTTGGCGGCACAGGTGGCGGCGTGGAATCGGGGGGATATTCCGGGGTTTCTGAAGGGGTATGAGAACTCTGCCGAGACCACGTTTATCGGCAGCTCGATTGCGCACGGTTATGAGCCGATTCTTGAGCGATACGAGAAGGCTTATGCCGACAAGGCTCAGATGGGTACGCTCACCTTTGGCGAACTTTCGGTGCGGTTGTTGCCGACCTCGGCTGGGGTGGTCGAGTACGCCGTGGTGACGGGGCGTTTTCATCTGGAGCGGACGGCGAAGGGCGCGGCGACAAAGGATGACGGAGTGTTCAGCCTGGTATGGCGCAAGAGCGCGGAGGGATGGAAGATCGTGCTCGACCACACTGGGGCCTGTTAACCCTACCAGGGCGGATGGCGTTGCGAGCGAAAATGGGGCCAGACCAGGCGGAGGACGAGGGGTTTGGTGGTTCCAAATTCGAGCCCGACAACGAAGTATGGCCCCATTTTCTCCGCAACCCGAAGGGCCGGGGCCAATTTTCCTCGTCTCTTCGTCCTTCGTCGCTTGAATACACCCGGTATTCCGCGCTCCTCGCTCCTCGACACGAGAAAAACTGGCTCCCGGCACCACCGTCCGGGTAGGGTTAACTGGCCCTGGTTGAGGGGCTGCCGGAGGGGTGAGATTCAGAAGCGGGCGCGGACGCCAAGCTGCAATTCGCGGGGGCGAAAGTAGTTGCTGCCGTTGATGTTGAGGGGCTTGCCGAACTCGACGGTGTTGGTGGTGAGGCCGGTGAGGAAGTTGAGCGTGGGCAGGCCGCCAGTGGTGCTGCCACGGCTGATGTAGTATCCGGTGCTTTCGATCCAGGTGACGTTTTCGTGGTTGAAGAGGTTGAAGCTCTCAGCGAGGAACTCGAGTTCGCGGTCGCCGCCGAGGAAGAAGCGTTTGCCCAGGCGAACGTCTGCGGTGTAGGTCTCGGGATAGCGGTAGGTATTGCGCCCGACAGAGTAGAGGCGGTTGTCGCCGCCGGAGCCGTTGAGTCCAGGGCCGACGCCCTCGATGAGGGCGCGGGTGGTCGAGTAAAAGCCGGGAATGTATCCGCCAACCCGCATGGTGTAGGGAAGGCCGGAGCGGAACTGTCCGACGGCGGAAAAACTCCAGTTGGCAAAGGCGTAGCGTGCCCAATCGGCGCCGCGCCAGTGGGATTCATAGAGCAGCATGGCCATGGCGGAGTGGCGAATATCCAGGCCCGAAGTGCCGTATTCGAGGCCGAAGTTGGTGGGGTCAAGGACGCCGTTGACCTGGACGTAGCCGGTTTCGTTGGGATTCCAGTCGGTGGCGTGGGCGTAGAGATAGTGGGCGCGGAGGCTGAGGCCGTTACGGCCATAGCGCATGACCTTGATCATTGCGCCGTCGTATTTGGAGTTGGAGCGGCTTTCGATCGAGTCAATCTGCTGGTAGTTGGGATTGAGCCGCGCGGAGTAGAAGGGGACGGTGATCTGGGCGGTCTTGATTGGCCCGGCACCGAGGCCATCGACAACGCCGTAGGTGACGGTCTGTGGGCTTTGGGTGGGGTCGATGTTGGTGTCGATGGAGACTGGAAGCCGGCGGCCCAGGCTGGCGAGGGCGCTGATCTCGATCTGCCAGTTTCCGGGCAATTGCTGGCCGAGGCTGACGACGGCCTGATCGACCTCCTGGAGATGGAAGTTGGAAGCGAAGAAGACGGCGCCTGGCTTGACGGCCGTTTGCGGTTGAGTGGGAAAGGTGTAGGGAAACGGCGGCGCGCCCTGGTCGGTTGGCTTGAAGAAGAATTGCAGGTCGCTGGCTGAGGAGCCGGTCTGGGTGAGCGCGCCGAGGGCTGCGGAGTTGTCGATGCGTCCGTAGTAGAGGCCTGCACCGGCGCGCAGGACGGTGGAGGAAAACGGTGCCCAGGCCATGCCGAAGCGCGGTTCCCAGTTGTACTCGGTCGGGGGGAGCTTCTGGGTCTGGGCGAGGTCGGAGTTGTTTACTGAAGCGATGGGCGGCGGGAGTTGCTCGGCCTCCATGCGTCCGCCGATCGAGAGGGTGAGCGCGTGGACAGGCTGCCACTGCTCGGTGACAAAGGCGGCGAGGTCGTTGGTGCTCACGCTCCAGAGGTTGGGTCCGATCTGTTGCTTGAACCAGGTGTAGCAGGGCAGGTAGCCGAGGCTTTTACCGGAAGCATCGCAGTTGTGCTGGTTCTGGTAGGGATTGTCCACGCCGTTGAGGCCGTATTTCTGGAAGCTGGCCACGTCGGAGATGAAGTTGACGATGGAGGCGTAATCGTAGACGCCGTTCTGGTTGTAGACGCCGTTGGTGGTATCGGCGATGTGGTCGAAGCTGGCTCCAAGTTTGAGGAGATGATGTCCGCGGACCCAACTGAGGGTGTCGATGCCGAGGAAGGATTGTTCGTCGGGGTAGCGTGTGCCGACGAGGCGAGCGGGCGCGCCGAGGATGAAACCGTAGCGGGAGTCGGCCATCATCTCTGGAAGTTGGCCGCTGGCGCTGGCCATGAGGGTGGATTCGAGGGTCGAGGGCGTGGAAGGGGTGACGCTGAGGATGTGTCGATTCCACTGGCCTCCGAGCACGTTGAGCAGGTTCTCGGTGAAGAATTTCTGATGCTGGGCGATGACCCATCCGCTCTTGCGGCGCATATCGCCGAAGCTGTGGCTGCCGTAGGTTTCGATGGTGCTGCCAAGCGCTCCGGAGGGTGAGTTGAAGTCAGCCAGGTTGACCTCGAGATCGAGATGCTGGCGCTCGGTAATCTGCCAGTCGAGACGGGTGAAACCCTGCAACTGGGTGGCTGTGCGTGGCACCTGGCCGAGCAGCCCGGTGAACTGGGAGAGGTAGTTGGAGTAGGCGGCGACCTCCTGCTCGAAGAGAGTCGATCCGCTGATGCCGAGGCGGGCACCGAGAATGGCGAGTTCCTTGTTGGCTGGCTGGAGGTAAAAGTTTTCCGGCTGGCGGACGGTGGCCATGGCGGGATCGTTGCGCCAGAGACCGTCGAAGGCGGTGTAGTCCCAGAGCCGGTTGCGGAGAATCTGGCGGCCGGCACCGATGCCGACGGCTTCGCGGCTGTAGGGAGGGCTGTAGTTGACGGGCGTGTACTGGGCGATGGTGGTTGCGGTGGTCGGGGCTGCGAGCGTGATCTGCTGGGTGAAGGGGTTGAGCGCGCCCCACTGGCTGCGGCGGGTGTTGAAGAAGAACTGTCCGTGGAGTCCATTGCGGCCGTGCTGGGTTTCGATGCCGATAGCGCCGCCGTCGCCGTGGCTCTGGTCTGCTCCGGCGAGTCCGGTGCGCGCGCTGAGGTTCATGACGGCAGACTCGCCGAGCGTCTGTTCGGTGCGGCCCTGGTTGTTGCCGCCGCGGGAAAACCCGACGGGGGTGCGGATGCCATCGACGGTGGTCGATGCCTGTCGGGGGCTGCCGCCGATGGCGACGGTCTGGTTGGCGGAGTCCTCCTCGAGCGAGCCGGAGAGCGAGTTGTCGGGTGCAGGAACCTGATTGACGGTGGCGGCGGGAGTGGTAGCGGCAATGGCGACCCAGTCGTGTTCGCGGGCGGGGAGTTGCTGGATCTGGGCGCTGTCGAGGGTGGTGGTGATGGCGGGGGTAATCGGGTCGAGGCCGTCGTCGGTCGAGTCGGCGAGTTGCCGCCTGGTGGAGACGGCGATGTCGAGCGCGGCCTGCATATGAGTGGTGTGGCCCGCAGTGATGAGGATGTCTTCGACCTGGCCGTGGCCGAGGGTGTCGAGAGTGGCTTCCAGGCGGTAGTCGCCGGGGGCGAGGCCAGTGATTCGGTAGACGCCGTTGCGGTTGGTGGTTGCGGTCGCCTTGGAATCGAGGGATTGGAGGACGATGGTGGCGTTGGCGAGGGGTTTTCCGTGGAGGTCGGTGAGGCGACCGTCGAGGGCACCGTCGTCGGCGTTCTGGGCGCTGGCGGCAAGGGCCAGAAAGGTGGCTAGCGCAGCGATGGATAGCGTGCGCCGAGCGAAGCTGAGGGCAGGACAATGCGCGTGTCTGGCTGTTGTGCCATGACCGCCCACGACGCACCGCTTGACCATCGCTTCCCCGTCCGATTGCACCTGCGTGGCACTCCAGTCGCAGTTGCGGAACTCTGATCTACACAAAATCTGAGGAAAAATCAACGGCCAAAGAAACAGTCAAGGAGTACTACATGAGTCAATCTGGGACATTACCAGCGAGTATATGTCTTCTTTCGTTAGACTGAAAGAGCAAAGGAATTGGGTTGACGAATGTTCATCGATGAAGCACGGATTTTAGTGAAGGCTGGCGACGGCGGCAATGGCTGCGTGGCCTTTCGGCGGGAGAAGTTTGTCCCGCGCGGCGGCCCCTCGGGCGGCGACGGCGGTCGCGGCGGCGACGTGGTGATGGAGGCCAGCCAGCAGCACAATACGTTGATCCACTTTCGCTACAACCCGGAGCACAAGGGCGAGCGTGGCCGGCACGGGGAAGGCTCGAACTGCACGGGACGCGATGGAGCTTCGGTGGTGCTGAAGGTTCCGGTGGGGACGACGCTGTTTGACGCGGAGACGGGCGAGCAGGTGCATGATTTTTCACGCGCGGGCGAGAGCTTTGTGGTTGCCAAAGGCGGACGCGGCGGACGCGGCAATCAGCACTTTGCCACGCCGACGCATCAGGCCCCGCGGGAGTCGGAGCCGGGTCGGCTGGGCGAGGAACGCACCTATCGGCTGGAGTTGAAGCTGCTGGCCGATGTGGGCCTGGTGGGCTTTCCGAATGCGGGAAAATCGACGCTGATCTCACGCATCTCGGCGGCGCGACCGAAGATTGCCGACTATCCCTTCACGACGCTCGAGCCGAATCTTGGCGTGGTGACGGTGGGCGAAGCTCCGGAGCAGCGAAGTTTTGTGGTGGCTGACATGCCGGGGCTGATCGAGGGCGCGCATCTGGGTTCGGGGTTGGGGATTCAGTTCCTGCGCCATATCGAGCGGACCAGCGTGCTGCTGCACCTGGTGGATGTGTCGGACGGTTCGGGTCGCGAGGATCCGGTCGCGGATTTCAAGGTGATCTTTGGCGAGCTGGACAGCTTTGGCCACGGGCTGGCAGAGAAGCCGATGATGGTGGTAGCGACCAAGATTGACGCTGCGAACCCGCTGAAGCTGAAGAAACTGGTGGCCTACGCCAAGCGGCGGAAGCTGGAGTTTTATGCGATTTCAGCGGTGACCGGCGCGGGCATCGAGGAGTTGAAGTGGGCGCTCGAAAAGGCGGTGCAGACGGCGCGTGTGGTCGAGCCGGAGGCTGCGGCGTTCGATTTCTGAGGGATCAGATCACTGCGCCCCGGCGATGCCAAAGGCCGGCGGCACCAGCGCTACGAGCGGATCGCCATCGAGCGAAACCTGGCTCTGTTCGAGCACCGAAAGCATCTGGGCCTGCTCGTCGATTGCCAACCAGCAGACGGCAGCTTTATAGAGTCGGCCCGTAAATGCTGTGACTTTGAGTATTTAAGGACATCCAATCAACATGGAACAAGAGGATGCACGCAAATTGGGATCGGGCGTTTTTTCTCGGCTGACCGCAACCCAGGACGCCCCCCACAACTCGTTCCTCGTGTCATTGTGACTATGTGCGGCGCTTAGGGCGCGTACTGGAAGACCGTACCGTGGTTCGCAGCACCACCGCCAATCGTTGTGCCATAGAGGTAGCCATTGCTGCCTATCACGAGGCCCGCTTGCGGATTAGCTCCATCATTTCCCTGGACGAACGAATGCAGTACCGTCTCTGTGCCGCTGGGCGTGATCTCGAACAGGACGCCTTGATTGTTGCTGCCTCCGTCGCTCGTTGTGCCAAGGAGATTGCCGCTACTGTCGATCACGATGCTGTCCTGAGGAAGGGAACCGTCCGTGCCTCCCTGGAAGGAATACAAGACGGATTCGGTGCCGGACGGTGTGATCTTGAACACGGTACCAAAATTCTGTGTACCGCCGCGGCTTGTTGTTCCGTAAAGATTTCCGTTGCTGTCCATGACCAGAGCTGCAGTAGGAACCTGCCCATCGGGGAGGGACGAGAATGAGTAGAGTATCGATTCAACGCCGGTTGAATCGATCTTGAATACCGTGCCGAAGCTGCTGGACCCGCCAACGGTCGTCGTTCCGTAAAGATTTCCGTTGCTGTCGATCAGTAGCCCTCCATTCAGATCCTGTCCGTCGCTGCCAACACCAAAGGAATGCAGCACGGTTTCAGTACCGGTCGGGGTGATCTTGAATACCGTGCCGTGACTGCTGGACCCGCCAACAGACGTCGTACCGTAAAGATTTCCGCTGCTATCCATGACCAGCCCTGCGTATGGTGCGGCTCCGTCGTTGCCGCTGCCAAAAGTGTGCAGTACCGTCTCGGCTCCGCTTGGGGTGATCTTGAAGACTGTACCAAGGTTGTTGCTCCCGCCCGCATAGGTTGTGCCGTAGAGGTTGCCCGCGCTGTCAAAGACCAGCGAGGCGTACGGGTTGCTTCCATCGCTACCACCGGCAAAGGAATACAGCACGGTTTCAGTGCCGGTCGGAGTGACTTTGAACACTGTCCCCAGGTTGTTGCTGCCACCATCTCTGGTCGTGCCGTAGAGGTTGCCGCTGCTGTCCATTACAACTCCGGCGTACACATTCATGCCATCCGGGCTGCCCATGAACGAGTACAGAACGCTTTCGCCATGATCTCCGCAACTGACAGCCACCGAGGTTACATTGCTGCTGGCTATGGTACCTGTACCATTGGCGACAGTGCATATCTGGCCGGTGGGCTGGGTGCTTACAGTGACTGCGTAGGTTGTGCCTGTCGCAAGCTGCGTTGTGAACGAGAAGGTGCCGTTAGCCGTGACCGTCAGGCTGG
>JAJZFR010000302.1 GCA_021805265.1 Acidobacteriota bacterium
TCCATCAGCACCTGGCGGGGATAGAAGCCCTCCGGTGCCATCTTTGGCTCGATGGGATCTTCCTTGATTGGCCCTGCCGCGCCCGCCTTGCGAAACAGAAAGATATGCGTCGCGATGAAGAGAAAAATGATGCCCGGAATGAGGAAGACGTGTGCGACATAAAACCGCGAGAGGGTAAGCGTGCCGATAGTGTCTCCGCCGCGCAGGAGGCGCGTGAGCCAGTTGCCCAGCAGCGGAATCTCGCCAACGATATTGGTGCCCACGGCGGTGGCGAAATAGGCTTTCTGATCCCACGGCAGCAGATAGCCGGTGAAGCCCATGCCGAGCACAAACAGGGACAGCGTCGCGCCGGAGATCCATAGCAGCTCGCGCCTGCCCTTGAACGATCCGTAGAGAAAGGTCTGCAGGAAGTGAAGGCCGAGGACGATAATCATCGCGCTCGAGCCGTAGTAGTGGAGGCTGCGCAGAAAGGCTCCGGCGGCGACCTGTTTGGTGATGTAGGCCACGCTGGTGTGCGCCGTCTCTGCCGATGGCACATAATAGAGCGCGAGACACAGGCCGGTGATGATCTGTGAGATGAAGATGAACAGCAGCCCTGAGCCAAAGACATAGGCAAAACGCGCCCCGCCTGGGATCGGCTCGTCGAGCGATTCCTTCATCAGCTTGTCTACGCCCGCGCGCCGGTCGAGCCAGCGAAACAGGCGACTCGACAGCTTCCCGCTTTTCTCTGACTGGGCAGAATCCTTCTTTTCGTTTTCCACGGCGTAACCCTTCCCTGTTGGCAGCTAGCTGATCTTTTCCTGGTTGGGCACATTCGACCGGAAGTACTCGAAGCGCACCTGGAGTGTGCCGTTATTCAGTCGCGACGGAAGGTGATCCATCCCGCGCGGCGGCGGCCCGAAGACATGGGTGCCGTTAGGCTCGAATCGACCGCCATGACAGGGGCAAACAAACTCGCCCGCAGCCTGCTGCCAGGAGACGCTGCACCCCAGATGGGGACAGATGGCCGAAAGCACGGCGAGATCTCCGTTGGCCTGCCGATGGACGTAGACAGACTGGGCAGAGACGACCTCGCGCCAGCCATCGCGCTGCTTGAAGGTGATGGTCTTGCGCACCGGCGTGAGGCTGCTCGATAACTCCTTCACGTCGCCGACATCGGACCACTCCGTGCCGCTGGCCTTGGCATAGAGCGGATACAGAACGTAGCGCAGCACAGGGACTGCGAGCACCGCGCCCATCAAGGCCGAACCAATCGCCATCAAAGCCGTCATGAAGGACCGGCGATTGATCACAATCACATCGCTGCCTGCCTTCGGACTCACCGATTCTTCCGCCATCTCGCCTCCTGAAAACTCTGGAACAATTAGAAATTCAGCCAAAGGGCCACATACACTGTGTTGTTATCAGAGGCATTGCGCAGCGCACCGTCGTAGTTGGTGCTGGCCCCGTTGAACTTCGTGTATCCGGTATAAGCAACGGTCAAATCGATATTCTGCACCGGCCAGTAACCGAACTGCGCCTCATATCCTGCGGTATCGGGATTGCCATTGCTGCTGCCGCTAACCGGTGCCGAAGCATAGAGCAGTGCGTCGCTGTTGCCGGTGGTTGAAAACAGCGCCCCGGTGAGCGAGTACTTGTTTCTCCAGTGAAAGGTGCTGTCGAGTTTGAGCGTATTGAGGTGGTTGCTTTTGGTGGTCGCGCCAGCGGCGGCGTAGGTGGCCCCCAGGCTGGACTGCTGGTGAATCCAGGTACCGTGGGCATCGAGAAGATTCGCACCGAAGGGACGCTCGTACTGAAAATCGAAGGATGGATCGAGATACCGATCCTCCGGCCCGGAGACGGCATTGGGAAAGGAATTCACGTCGATGCCATAGCTTCCAAGCTCGAGGTAGTTACTTCCCCAGGTCTGCTGCCAGGCCAGTCTCCAGTAGGGAGCGACGCCGCTGATGTTATAGGCCTGGCCGGTTCCGGTAACTGGCGTCGCCGCGCCCGCGTGCTCCGAGCGGTAGAGCGAGACATCGGCGTAGAGATGGTCATTCCACATTCCATACCCGCCCACGCCCGCCACATCCTGGCCCAGATTCTCGATCACCGGCGAGGCCAGCGAGCCGACCCCGGAGCCGGTCGAAATCCAGGGAAATCCCCAGCCCGGCGTGCTGTTCCAGATGTCTTCGATGGTTGGATTGTTATTGAGAGTTATCCCGTACTGAAGGTCTTTCCCTGCCATCGTGGTCTGGTTGGCGTAGCGAAGGTCGGTGTTATCCATGCCGAAGTGATCGTCGGCGTGGGTGTAGGTGATCTGGGCCAGTCCGCCAAAATGGGAGGCGAAGCCTCCCGCCAGAAAAAGACTCAACTGCTGCGGAAAGCCAGCGGAGTTATTCTGAGTGGCCGGAACGGTGGATTGAATCGCAGTATTCGATACGATAATCATCGCGGAGAGCGGAATGTATTTGGAAAGCAGCAGGTCGCGTGTATTGCCCACCTTGTCCTTGGCCGTCATATCGGTCAGCACGTAGCCCTGGAGCTTGAACTTGCGCCCGAAAGGAGTCAGCTCCGGAGGGCTGCTATGACATACGTTGCAGGAAAGTCCTGTTTGCCGGGCAAAGCTCGGAACCGCGACGGCATAACGACAGCTTATAAGTATCAGAAAAGCGGTTGGTATAACTCGAATCCACGCTCTCACTCATATCTCCAGGCTTCCGCGTGCCCCAGTCGTACACACGCTGTTTTATTTTACCCCTGCTACACAGAGATTGCTGCACAATAAAGCTCACTTTGGTCTAGCTTCCGCTTCGGTCTGAGAAAAAACTCCTGTTTTCGCTGCTGGGTTCCACTCTACACAACAGCATTACCCGATGCGTGTGATGACCGTCACAGGCGACAACGAGCAACGGTTATTCTTCCGGTAATTCTTGTTGATAAACTTGGTTGCAGAGGTTATTTATGGCGGGGATTAGCGTTGGCGTCGTCGGTTTCGGTCTGGCTGGAAAGGTCTTTCACGCGCCGATGATTCATGCCGTTGAAGGGCTGGAACTGGCAGCCGTGGTCGAGCGCAGCAGCCGCAACGCAGAGGCGGCCTATCCGGGGATTTCCACCTATGCTTCACTCGACGCGATGCTCGAGGACGCGTCGATCGAGCTGATCGTCGTGGCCACGCCGAATGATTTCCACGCTGCGCAGGCGCGCCAGGCGCTCGCCGCCGGTCGGCATGTTGTGGTGGATAAACCGGTCGGCAACACCAGCTTCGAGATTGCCGACCTGATGACCCTGGCCCGCGAACACAAGCGGCTGCTTATTCCATTCCACAATCGCCGCTTCGATGGCGATTTCATGACGCTTCGCCGACTGCTGGCCGACAGGAAGCTGGGGCGCGTGGTCGGCTTCGAATCTACCTTTGATCGCTGGCGGCCCACTCCCAAACACGGTACGTGGCGCGATGCGGGCGGCCCTGGCACGGGTACATTGCTCGATCTTGGCACCCATCTGGTCGATCAGGCGGTGCAGTTGTTCGGGCTGCCGGAGGCGATCAGCGCCGAGGTTCTGCGCGAGCGCGACGGCTCGCTGGCGGTGGACGCTTTCACCGTGCGACT
>JAJZFR010000127.1 GCA_021805265.1 Acidobacteriota bacterium
CGTTGTGGCTGGAGAGCGATCGGATGGGCTTCCTGCTGGAGACGCTCGATCGCACCAAGCTGACGAACCAGCGCGACGTTGTGCGCAACGAGCTGCGCCAGGATGAAGGGCAGCCCTACGACGTGGCTGACGAGGCGGTCGGGCACCTGCTGTTTCCCAAGACCCATCCCTACTACGGCAACGTGATCGGCTCCCATGCCGACGTGGAAGCAGCGCGGCTGAACGATGTGCGCGAGTTCTTCCACGATTACTACACGCCGAACAACGCGAGTCTCGCGATTGTGGGCGACTTTGACGCGGCGACGATCAAGGCGAAGATAGCGAAGTACTTTGGGCCGGTTCCGAAGGGTCCGGCGGTGGCGGCTCCGACAGTGACGACGCCGCCCATTACCACGCAGCGTCGCGTGACGGTGACCGATACCGTCCAGCTCCCGCGGCTGAGCCTCGGATGGCTGACCCCGGCCGCGTTCACGCCGGGGGATCGCGCCTCGGAGATGTTTCTGGACATCCTCGGCGGCGGCAAGGTGAGCCGGCTCTACCAGCGGCTGGTCTACAAGGACCAGGTGGCACAGAGCGTAAGCTGCAACGACGAGCAGGTGATGCTGGCGTCGATGGCGCAGTGCGACATCATTGCCCGGCCTGGAGTGAAGCTGGCCGACATCGAAGCCAAGGTAGACGAAGAGGTAGAAGCGCTGCGCAAGAATGGCCCGACCCAGGCGGAGCTGGACCGGGCGCGCAACCAGACGCTTTCCGGGGTGATCGAGGGGTTGCAGCGGCTGGGCGGCTTTGGCGGCGTAGCCGACATGATGGACCGTTACAACCAGTACGAGCACAACCCCGGCTACCTGGCGAAGGATGTTGCCGGCTATGAAGCGCTGACGCCGGCCAGCATTCAGCAAGCAGCGGAGAAGTATTTTGGCCGGAACCAGAGCGTGGTGGTGGAGTGTGTGCCGGGCAAGAAGGTGACGGAGGATGTTCCGCGCAGCCCGGAGGATACGGACCTGCATACGGTGGTGACGCCGCCCTATACCCAGGCCTTCGAGGATGGGCAGACGTGGCGCAAGGAAGCGCCCAAGCCGGGACCGGAGTCCACGCTGCACCTGCCCGCGCCGGAGACGTTTTCGCTGGCCAACGGGTTGAAGGTGTACCTGATTCAAGAGCACGAGCTGCCTGTGCTGAGCGCGAACCTGGTCACGCGTGCGGGCGGCGAAGATAATCCGCAGAATAAGCCCGGCCTGGCCGGATTTACGGCGCGGATGCTGACCGAGGGGACCAAGACGCGTTCCTCGACCGAGCTGGCTGACGACGTGGCGCAGATTGGTGCCGGGCTGGGCGCTTCTGCAGGGATGGATTCGGCGGGAGTGAGCATCGGCGCGCTGACCAGCAATACGGGTCCGGCGATGGAGATACTGTCGGATGTGGCGCTGCATCCTGCCTTTGCCGCGACCGAGGTCGAGCGCGTGCGCAAGCAGCGCGAGGTAGCCATCCTGCAGGAGAGCGATCAGCCGATTGCTTCCATGCTGCGGGTGGGCGAAAAGCTGCTGTATGGAGACCAGCCTTATGGATTCCGCCCGGTGGGCACGATCGAATCCGTCAAGGCGATGACCCAGGAGGATATGGAGAAGTTCTGGGCCTCGCATTACGGGCCGCAGGATTCGGCGCTGGTGTTGGCCGGTGACCTGACCATGGCCCAGGCCCATGCGTTGGCGGAGAAGTACTTTGGCGGCTGGAGCAACCCGGCGGTGGCCGCCGCGGCGGTTGCCCTACCCGCGCCGCCCGCCGCGCCAGAGCGCAAGGTGGTGATTATCGATAAGCCCGGCTCGCCGCAGACGGCGCTGTTTGCCATTGGCCTGGGTGTGCCGCGCAATACGCCGGACCACGCGGCCATTGAGGAGATGAACGCGACGCTGGGCGGGTTGTTCTCGAGCCGAATCAACATGAACCTACGCGAGAAGCACGGATATACTTACGGCGCGTTTTCCGGTTTCGCCTTCAATCGCGAGGGTGGTCCGTTCTTTGCCGGAGCGCAGGTGAGGACGGACGTAACCGGGCCAGCGGCGACCGAGCTGTTCGCGGAACTGGACCGGATTCACACCGATCCGCCCTCCGCCGAAGAGCTGACCCTGGCAAAGAACAATGCCCTGCGTTCGCTGCCGGGCAACTTTGAAACGGTGGACAGTGAAAGCGGGCTGATGTCCGGTTTGTTTGTCTACGACCTGCCGCTGGATTACTTCGCCACGCTGCCGGCCAGGTTTGAAGCGGTGACCTCAGCCGACGTGGCAGAGGTCGCGGCAAAGTACATTCACCCGGACCATGTGATCGTGCTGGCGGTGGGCGACCGGGCCAAGATCGAGCCGCAACTGGAGAAGCTGAACCTGGGGCCGATCGAGCTGCGCGATGAGAGTGGAAACCCGGTGAAGGCGGCTGCGGCAAAGCCGTAGTTTCTCCTCGGCAAACAAGCGGGGCTGCTTCGGCAGCCCCGCTTTCTTTGCGCTTTCGGCTGCCTTCGGGTGGTTACTTGTTTAGTCCCGGCATTTGATGGATAGGGTTGATAGTAAATCTGTCTGGGGTTTGCGTCCAGAGTTTGCAGAGGTATTCGTAGGGCGTGAGGCCTTTGAGGGTCTTGAGTCTTCGGGCGAAGTTGTAGGCTCTGAGGAAGTCTGTCAAGTGCGCTTTGAGTTGGTTGTGGCTGTCGTAGAAGTATCGCTTGACCGTAGCATCCTTGATGGTCCGGTTCATGCGTTCGACCTGCCCGTTTGTCCAGGGATGGTTGGGTTTGGTGAGCCGGTGTTCGATTCCATGAACGAAACAGAGCCTGTCGAAGGGATGTCCGCGGAAGCGTGCGGTTGGCCCCTGGCGGTTCTTCGGCAGGTCTGCGAACTGGATACCGTTATCGGTGAGCACGGTGTGGATGCGGTACGGAACGGTCTCGACGAGCGCTTCGAGGAACGCTGCGGCGGCTCGCATATCAGCCTTCTCTACGATCTCCACCACAGCGAACTTCGAGGTGCGGTCGATGGCTACGAACAGGTAGAGCTTGCCTTCGGCGGTCCTGACCTCGGCCAGGTCGATGTGGAAGAAGCCGATCGGATAGGTGTCGAACTTCTTCCTTTTGGGCTTGTCGCCTTCCAAGTCCGGCAGGCGGCTGATGCCGTGACGTTCCAAACACCGATGAAGGGAAGAGCGGGTCAGTTGAGGGATCGTAGCCTGAAGTGCGTAGAGGCAGTCATCCAGCGACAACAGCGTGTGCTTGCGAAACGCAACAATAATGGCCTCCTGTTCGACGGAAAGAACGGTCGACCTGGGTACGGTTGGGCCGGTTCGGCGGTCGGCAGTGGACTCGCGCTTCTTCCACTTGGCGACCGTCTTCTGGTTGATGCCGTGGCGACGAGCCAGCGTTCTCAGGCTCTCTTGACTATGTTGTATCGCTCGACGGACCGCCGCTGTCATGCGGGCGCACCCGTGAAGAATCTGTCCCATAGTGCCTCCTTCTGGCGTTCAGAAAAGTATGCACCATCAAATACCGGGACTATACAGTTACTCCCTGTCGTGGATGTTGACGATGTCGAGGCAGCGGAGCAGGGCGCGATCGCTGGTCAGGATACTCCATTGCCGCCTTCGAGCCACGGCGCAGAGCAGGATGTCGATGGGGCCGCACTGCAGGCCACGGCTGCGGCAGAGGTTGAAAAGACGTGCCGCATCTTCGTAGTCGGCGGTCGTGAGCGGCTCGTCGGGGAAGAATTCGAGGGCGCAGAGTAGCTTCTCGAATTGTGACGATTCCTGTTGTAACGATTCTTTGATCCCGGAGAGGATTTCCTGACGGATCGGCCCGAGAATGGCTACCCGTCCGTCGCGAATAGCCTCGGCGAGCGCTGCGACGATCTGCTGCTCTTCGCGGGTCAGGTTTGCTTCAGTGCCCCGCCGTAGCGCCAGGGACCAGACACAGGTGTCGATCAGGATTTTCATTGTTCTCGGGCATTTTCATCAAGATTTCATGGCTGAGCGATCAGGCTTCGTTCTGAACCTGGTCGATCTGGCGATTCCCTTTGTAGTCATAGTCCTGGTGAAACTGGATGGTACCGAACAGGCCGAGGATTTCCTGTTGTCTGCGGCGCTGGATGTATTCTTCGAGAGCTGCGGTGACGGCAGCTCGCTTGGTGGCATGGTGGCCGACCTGTCGCGCCGACTCGATCAAGGTGTCGTCAATCGCCAGATTGGTGGGCATGGGAAGAATCCTCGTTTGTGTAAATTATCACACATTGAAGCGTGTGGGCGCGCGCCTCAGTAAGCCTGGAGCTGGTTGAGCGGCAGACGGACGTGGAAGCAGGTGGCGCCTGGTTCGGAGCGGACGCCAAGGTGGCCGCGGTGTTTGCGGACGATGCGCATGGCGTTGTCGAGGCCGAGGCCGAGGCCGTGACCCGGTGCCTTGGTGGTAAAAAATGGCTCGAAGACGCGGTCCTGAAGTTCTGCGGGAATGCCGGGTCCGTTGTCCCAGACCTCGACCAGGAGCATGTCGGCTTCCAGTCGGCAGACCAGCCGGAGGCATGGCCGATAGAGGGCTTGGTGAAGTTTGTCCTGAAGTTTGTCCTGAAGTTTGGCTTGGAGTTTGGCTTGGTGCATGGCTTCGGTTGCGTTTTCGATGAGCGAGGTCCACACCTGGTTGAGTTCGCTCCCATAGGCGCTGATCGAGGGCAGGTCGAGGTCGAACTCGCGGACGACATGGACGAACTGCATGCGCGAGTGGAGCATCTGGAGCGTTGCGTCGAGGCCGGCAGGAACATCGATCTCGAGGATCGGTGCGCGGTCCATGTAGGAGTAGGTTTTGATGGCGCTGATGAGGTCGAAGATGCGGTCGGTGGAGTGGAGCATGGCCTGTGCGAAGTGCTCCGCGCGTAACGAGGAGGCAAACTGATCGAGGACGATCTGAATGGCCTGGGGTGGGAGCAGCTCCGCGAGCGGCTGGAGTTTCTCCCCCTCGACGCCGAGTTCGGCGAGTTCCGGTGCGATCTGCCAGCCACCCTGGATGCCGTGTTGCTGGAGCCAGCGCAGGATGGCATCCTCACGGGCGGCGTTGTCGATTGGCTGTGGATCCTGCTCGCGGGATTCCAGCGCGGCAGCGCGCACCTCGCGCTCCCAGCTTTGCACGGCGATCACCTGGTCCGGGGTGAGGCAGAGTGAAACAAGGTGGTAGCGGGCGTCGCCCTGAGCGCGCAGCTCGGTCAGGATGCCGCTGGCGGCGCGCTGCGCGGCGGAGGACGGGTTGTTCAGTTCGTGGGCGAGATTTCCGGCGAGCTTGCCGAGGGCGGTGAGCTTTTCGCTCTGCTGCTCGATGCGTGTGACCTCGCGGACGCGGTCGAGCAGGGTGCTGACCACGCGCTGGCCAAAGGATGGGATGGCCTGCATGAGATCGGGAAAGAGCGACTTGTGGAAGAGCAATGCCCAGACGGGCTGGACAGCGAAGCCCTGGCCACCGTAGCCGGTCATGCGCGAGAAGGGAAGCAAACCGGTCATTTGGCCGGCGCGACCGATGAACAGGGCCATAGGTCCAGTCCGCTTGCGTCGAACGTGGATTTCGCCCTTGAGGATGAGGATCATCTGCTCGGCGGGCATACCTTCTTCAAAGAGGGTTTCGCCGGATTGGATGCGTATCTCCTGGCCGTGACGGGCCAGCCACTCGCGCTCCGGGTAGCTGAGTCCGTGGAGCGGCGCGATGTGGTCGATGGCTTCGGCGATCTCGTGGAGCGGGGAAGGTGTAGGGGGATCGAGCAATCCTGGCAAAGATGCCGGCGGCGACGATGGAACCGATGGGGGAAGATTGGAAGGCATTCGGGCGACCCTCCCGGTCATAATTCTAGTGTAAAGGGCGCGCCGGGCGCGTCACGTTGCAGTGTTATCAAGCCAGGGTTGCGGGTTGGGCACAGGTTTGGTCTGCTGCGCGTGGCATGAAGAATCCGTCATAGTTGGCCAAACGGATGAAGATCAGGCGTCTGGCGCCGAAGAAACAAAGGGAAAGGAGTTCCTCTATGAGTATCTCAGCAGTAAGCGCTATGACTCAAGCGGTGCAGGCGACCCAGGCTGCGCAGCAGGTCGCCCAGATCGCTCAAATGAACACCGCCGCGGCTCAGAACAACACGGCGATGTTGCAGTCTGACAGCGCGTCGATCAGCGCCCAGGGGCGCGCCGCCGCAGCGACTTCGCACGACGGCGACGGGGACGGCCACTAGGCCAGTTCACTCGTGCGGGGTGGATCGGAAAGCCGGAGCAGGGCATGGATTGCCTGCTGCGGCTTTTTCTTTTGTGGGCCAGGATTAACCCGTTGCCGGTAAAATCATCCGGAACGGGTTAATCCTGGCCCGCAAAAGGTGGATTGGTCAATCGTGGAGAGAATTTCGCTCGAGTCCGTTCTGGAGACGAAAGGGTTTGCGCTGGAAGCGGTGGCCACCCACGCGGCTGGCCCGGCGGGCGCGCTGCCGATCACCGCAGAGATGCTGTTGACCCAGCCCTCTGGGAACCTTTTCGGGCTGAGTCAGAGCGCGGGCATGGGCTGGGAGCCGGGGCGTTTGTTGGACCCGGAGTTTCTCATCCTGAGCACCCATGGCGGCCTGCGAGCAGAGAATGGCGAGGCGATAGCCCTGGGGCTGCATACCGGCCACTGGGAGGTGGGATTGCTGGTGGCCGAGGCCGCGCGGGAGATGAAGCGGCTGCGCGCAGTGCCCTACGCCGCCGCCTGCACGGACCCTTGCGACGGGCGGACCCAGGGCACGACCGGGATGCTCGATTCTCTGCCGTTCCGGAATGATGCGGCGATAGTGCTGGGCCGGCTGATGCGTTCGCTGCCCACGGGGCGCGGAGTGATGGGCATCGCCACCTGCGACAAGGGGCTGCCGGCGATGATGATGGCGCTGGCTTCGTCTGGCGCGCGGCCGGCGGTGCTGGTTCCGGGCGGGGTGACACTCTTGCCCGAGTCGGGCGAGGACGCGGGCAAGGTACAGACCATCGGGGCGCGGTTTGCCCAGCACCAGATCACCCTCGAGTATGCTGCGGAGGTGGGTTGCCGCGCCTGCGCGACGCCGGGCGGAGGGTGCCAGTTTCTGGGCACGGCGGCGACGGCCCAGGTGGTGGGCGAGGCGCTGGGACTGTCCCTGCCACACTCTGCGCTGGCTCCCTCGGGCCAGGCGATCTGGCTGGATGGCGCGCGGCGTGCGGCGCGGGCGCTGGTTCGGCTGGACCGGATGGGCTGGGGCGCGAGGGATGTGTTGACCGATGCTGCGGTGCGCAACGCGATGGTGTTGCACGCGGCGTTTGGGGGATCGACAAACCTGCTGCTGCACCTTCCCGCGATTGCGTTTTCGGCGGGGCTGGCCAGGCCGACGGTCGAGGATTGGGCGGCGGTGAACCGATCCGTTCCGCGACTGGTGGACGCGCTGCCGAACGGGCCGAGAAACTTTGCCACCGTGCAGGTCTTTCTCGCGGGCGGGGTGCCGGAGGTGATGCTCCACCTGCGCGACGCCGGGTTGCTCGATACCAGGGTGAAGACGGTGACCGGCGAGACGCTCGACGAGTGTATCGAGTGGTGGCGGGCGAGCGAGCGACGGCGGGTGCTGCGGCAGCGGCTGCGCGAGCTGGACGGCGTGAACGCCGAGGATGTGATTCTGGCTCCCGATGAAGCGCGGCGGCGCGGCCTGAGCGCGACGGTCTGTTTTCCGCTGGGCAACCTGGCTCCCGAGGGCGCGGTGATCAAGTGCACGGCGATGGACGCCGGGCTGGTGGATGAAGCGAATGTCTATCGCCACACCGGCGCGGCGAAGGTCTTCGTCAGCGAAGAGGCGGCGATTGCGGCGATCAAAAGCGGGTCGATTGGCGCGGGCGATGTGATGGTGCTGGTGTGCGGCGGGCCGCTCGGCGCGGGGATGCAGGAGATTTATCAGATCACCTCGGCGCTGAAGCAGTTGGCGCATTGCCGTCATGTTGCGGTGCTCACGGATGCGCGCTTCAGCGGGGTTTCGACCGGTGCCTGCATTGGCCACATCAGCCCGGAGGCGCTGGCGGGCGGGCCGATTGGCCGTGTGCTCGAGGGCGACCGGATCGAGATCGAGATCGACCGGGAGCGCCTGGTTGGGACGGTCAATCTGGTGGGCGATGCAGCGGGCGACTTTGGCGCAGCCGAGGGCGCGCGGCGGCTGGCCGCGCGTGGCGCGCGCTCGGACCTTGGTCCGCATCCGGCTCTTCCAGAGGCAACGAGGCTCTGGGCGGCGTTGGTGACGGCCTCCGGCGGCGTGTGGGCGGGCTGCGTCTACGATACTGAAAAAATCATTGCCCGGATGCATTCCGGGCCGGAGGGCGGGAAATGAAGCTGTATAACACCACAAAAGGGTTGTTTCTGAAAGCCGACGAAAAACTCTATCCGCTGCCGCTTGGCGGGCTGGGTGCGTCCGGGCAGGGTACGTCCGGACTGGGTACGTCCGGCATTGACGCGTTTCTGACGCTCGGCGATCCCTGGGCCTATCTTGCCGAGGTTGTGGCGGCGGGCAGCGTCGAGGACACCCTCCACGCCGACGAGCTGCTGGCCCCCATTGGCAGCCAGGAGGTTTGGGCGGCGGGGGTGACGTATTACCGCAGCCGGAACGCGCGAATGGAGGAGTCGAAGGACGCCGGCGGCGGCAGTTTTTATGATCGCGTCTACTCGGCCGAGCGCCCGGAGCTTTTTTTCAAGGCAACGGCGAGCCGGGTGGCCGGCCCAGGCGGCGAGGTAAGGATTCGCAGCGACGCGAAATGGTCCGTGCCGGAGCCGGAGCTGACGCTGGTGGTGAACCCGCGCGGCGAGATTCTGGGCTACACCATCGGCAACGACATGAGTTCGCGGGACATTGAAGGGGAAAATCCGCTCTACCTGCCACAGGCGAAGGTCTATCACCGGAGCTGCGCGCTGGGGCCGTCCATCCTGCTCGCTCACGAGCCGCTGGCGAAGGCGACAGGGATTCAGATTCGGATCGAGCGCGCTGGCGAGACCGTCTTTGCCGGGGAGACCAACCTGGGCGAGCTGAAACGCGAGCCGAAGGTGCTGGTCGAGTATCTGTTCCGCGACAACGTCTTTCCCGCAGGGGTATTTCTGATGACCGGGACGGGGATTGTGCCGGAGGACAGCTTTACGCTCGCGGCGGGCGACCGGATCCGCATCGTGATCGACGGCATTGGGGAGTTGGTCAATACGGTAGCGTAGTTGTTTAGTTGTTTGTCTCTGGCACCGATCAGGCGGGTGGAGCGCTGGTGCTCTCCCGGATGACGAGCGAGGTGGAGACAGGAAAGGTTCGCTGCGGGCCTGAACTGGCATGGGTGCCGGGATTCGTTCCGGGATTCGCACCGGGATTTGCGGCTGCCTCGGCCTGCAGGCGCAGCGCATCGAAGGCGGCTTTGGCCAGGTCCATGCGCGAGAGGCGAATGGTGGTGAGCGGGGGCAAGGTGTAGTCGGTGAAGGCGATGTCGTCCAGGCCGATGACAGAGATGTCCTGGGGGACGCGCAGGTTTGCCTTGTGCGCCGCGTGGAGGACGCCGATGGCGGTCATGTCGTTCGAGCAGACGACGGCCGTAGGTCGCGATTTCAGCGCCAGCAGCTTGCCAAAACCGGCGTCGCCGCCCTTGAGCGTGTGATCGCACTCGACGATCCAGTTGGAGGCGATCTTGAGGCCGCATTTTTGCGCGGCTGCGAGGAAGCTCTCGCGGCGCGTGATGGCCGAGTGGAGGGTGTGTGGACCGGCGAGGAAGCTGATGCGGCGGTGGCCCAGTTCGACCAGATGCTCGACCGCCGCGTGGATGCCCGTCGAGTAGTCGATGAGGATGGTGCTGACGGCGGGATCCTCGACTTCAAATTCGCAAAGAACCAGCGGCATGCGGTGGGCGGTGAGCTGGTCGAGTACGGTCTCTTCACTGCCGAAGGTGAGCACCGCCACGCCCTCGACCTTGCGCTCGAGCATACGTCGGACCGAGGTCGTGATCTGGCTGGCGTTGTCGATGTTGGCAGAGCTGACGAGTATCTCGTAGCCGTGCGCCACGGCGATCTCTTCAAAGCTCGCGATCAGCTCGGGGAAGAACGGGTTGGTGATGTTTTCGACGATGATGCCAAGGATGCGGCTGCGTCCGGAGACGAGACTCCGTGCATGGGTGTTGGGGTAGTAGTCGAGTTGCTCGATGGCCTGCCAGACGCGCTTCGATAGCTTGTCGCTGACCGCGGAGGAGCCATTGATGGTGCGCGACACGGTAGCGATCGAGACACGGGCGAGCGAGGCAACGGTGCGGATGTCGGGTTTTCCGGCGGGATTGGAGCGATTGCCTTTGCGTGTCACGTGGTTCATCGTACTTTGTTTCGCGGGCCAGCGCCAAGGTAAACTCGTGCGCCAGGGGATCGCGGCGGGTTTTGTTTATTGCCGTCGCCACTTGAGGGTGATGAGTGCGAGGTATCCGAGCTGAATGATCCAGGTGGCGGCGAAGGCGGCGACGAGAAATCTGTGATCCATGATTTTTCCCCTGCGTAGGTTGCGGGATCAGTCCGCGTTGAGAGCGGCGAGGGCCGCGTTATGTTGGATTTTCTGTTGACGGCGTTCGATGTAGACGCGGAAGGAGAGCACGGCGAGTCCCCATACGGCCCAGGCGAGAAGGTTCCAGCCGAAGGCATGCAACATGGCTGGGTCTTTCAGCCCTGCGTCAGGGTCGCCACCGAATACTGGCGAGGGATGCTGGGTTCGCCAGAGGCGATTAGCCAGGTAGTTGACGGGCATATCGAGCGCGCCGAAGATGGAGAGCACCGCAGCCAGCGTCGTCACCTGTGATCCGGAGGTGAAGCGCCGCACCAGCAGGTAACTGACGTAGATGAGCCACAGGACGAGGGTGGTGGTGAGGCGGGGGTCCCAGGTCCACCAGATGCCCCATACGGGCCTGCCCCAGATGGGTCCGGTTACGAGCACCACCGAGCAGAAGACCACGCCGACCTCAGCCCCGGCCAGCGCCCAGGCATCGGCGGCCAGCGCCCGCGCGGGGTTCGTGCGCTGCCACCCAAGAACCAGAAGCGAGGCAACAAAGTTGATGGTGAAGAACAGGTAACAGAGCATGCCGTGAGGGACATGGTAGTAGAAGATGCGCCCAATATCACCCTGCGCAGCGTCCGCCGGGGCGGCATACATGGCTTGATAGAAGCCCCAGGACATCAACAGCGCGATGGCCGCGATACCGGTGAGCAGGAAGAGCTTTTTCATCATGCGTTTCCTCGTGAATCGAACAGGATTGAACAAGATTAAACAAGATTAAACAAGATCGAACAAGACGGATGGAACAACAGCGGACAGAGAGAGTGTATCCCCGGCGCGGCGGCCAAGGACAGCCGAGTCATTCAGCCTGAAGAACTGTCTCGAAGAGTAGCAGGCTGGCGGTCATGAAAAGGATGTCGTAGCCGGCGAGGAGCTTGAGCCACAGAAGCTGGGGGTCGCTGCCGTCGCCGGTGAGGATGGTTTTGACACCGAGCACCATAGCCAGCAGCGCGGGAAGAAAGATGGGAAAGAGGATGAGCGGGAGCAGCATCTCGCGGTTGCGGCTGCGGATGGAGAGCGCTGCGAAGAAGGTTCCGTTGGCGACCAGTGCCCACGTACCCAGAGGTATCACCAGTGCGAGCTGCCAGGTATCGCCCAAAGGATGGAGATTGTAAAAGATGAAAAACACCGGCCCGAGGACGAGTTGAACCAGCGAGACAAAGAAGAAGTTGGCCAGCGCCTTGGCGAAGAAGAGCGCGGCGGCGTCGGACGGGGTCATGCGCAGGGCGTCCAGGACCTGGTGGCGGATTTCGCGTGCCCAGGCCTGGTTGAGCGCGCTGACACTGGCAAAAAGTGTGGCCACGCAGAGGACGCCAGCGGCGATCTGGCGTGAGGCTGCGGCCGTCGGGTCAAAGGCCATGCTGAAGAGGACGACAACCAGCAGCGCGAAGAAGAGCATCGAGTTGATGGATTCGCGCGAACGCCCCTCGATGCGGAGGTCTTTCCGCAGGTGGGTCCAGACGAGGGCGAACCAGCCTGGCCGGATGGTTGGCGTGGCGTTCATTGTGCGTCTCCGCCGTGTTTGGCCGGGTTTGGAATCTCTTTCGCGAGGTCGGCGAGGGTCGCCGCTGCGGCGCGAATGTAGTCCTCGGGGGCGAGCAGGATTTGCACTCCGCGCAGGCCAGCCGAGACGCTGATCCGGTCGAAGAGCTGAATGGTTTCGTCGGCAAGGACGGGGTAGGACTTTTTCGCGGCAAAGACGGTCACGCCGCCGCGGATGTATCCGGTGAGCGGCTGCACATCTTTGAGCGGGACCATCTCGGCGCGGCGAAGACCGGCAACGCGGGCGAGTTTTTTGAAATCCAGTTCCGCATCGCCAGGGACCACGGCAAACAGGTAGGCTCCCGCGCCGTCCGTGGTGAGCAGGGTTTTGAAGACCTGTTCGGCGGGCAGTCCGATCTTGCGGGCGACCGAGAGTGCGGTCAGGTCGTCGGGATCGACCTCGTATTCGCGCAGCTCGTAGCGAATATCAAGGGAATCGAGAAAGCGTGCGGCGTTGGTTCGTGTCATCGCTCGGGTCATCGCTCGGGTCATGAAAGCGTCCCTTCTTCGCGGGCAACGAGCCGGCCCGCCTTGAGGGTGAGGACGCAGTCGGCGATAGGGGTGGCGAGCGAGCGCTGGTGAGTGGTCAGCACGATGGTGCGCCGTGGGTCGCGGGTTCTGCGTCCCGCGCGGAACCGGGCAAGCAGGCTGACCATCTGGTGTGCGCTCTCCACGTCCATGTTCGAGAATGGCTCGTCGAGCAGGAGCAGTTCGGGCTGCGACAACAGGACGCGAGCCAGCGAGGCGCGCTGGCGCATGCCCTGGGAGTATTGTCCCAGGCTTCGCGACAGCGCCGGATCGAGGCCGACCTGGGCCAGCGCTTCCTCGGGCGCGAGCGTGGGCTGCCCGGAATAGAGGCTGCGGAAGTAGCGAAGGTTTTCGAGAGCGGTCAGCTCGTCGTAGAGCATCGGCGCGTGGCTCATGTAGCCGATGCGTGCGCGGGATTCGGTCGGCGTCGAGTTGCCGAAGAGCGTGATCGCGCCATGGCTGGGCAGGAGCAGCCCGGCCAGGATGCGCAGGAGAGTGGATTTGCCCGCGCCGTTTTCGCCCAGCAGGACGTAGCACTTGCCCGGTTCAAGATCGAGCGTAACGTTGCGCAGCGCGGCAAAGTCGCCGAAGAGCCGGGAGACGGACTGGATGCGCGCGACCGGCTCCGAGCTTGTCGATGCCGGGAGGTCTTGCGCGGCGGGTGTCATCTGTGGCGGCGCTCAGTTGCCTGCGGGGCTGGGCACGCCGTTGGGAGTTGCTTTCGGTGCGCCGTCATTCGCGGCTACCTTCGCGCCGGTCGAGGAGGTCGATTGCACGGGCGCGTACTTCGAGGCGCACTTGGCCTGCAACTGGGTGGCGTGGAAGACGCCATCGCGGCCCCATGTGCCGATGGCCAGCGCCTGGGCGTCGCCCTTGAAGGTGTCCGGCGGCGGCTCGGAACCCTGGTAATCGACGGTGATGTGGCGCGGATTCGCGTCCGCCTTCGGGTTGTGGCTTTCAAATTCGGTCAGGACGAAGCGGACGTTCGGGCCTTCCGGATGGATGCTCTCCGGCTTGACGAAGCCCTCGACGCGCAGGTTGCTGGCGTAGGCATTCTGGCCCATGTTCTGCATCTCGGCGATGGTCACGTAGTAGCTTTTGTTCGCCGCCTGGCCGGTAAAGGCGAGGTAGCCGATAGTGGC
This sequence comes from Acidobacteriota bacterium, assembly GCA_021805265.1. Lineage (GTDB taxonomy): Bacteria > Acidobacteriota > Terriglobia > Terriglobales > Acidobacteriaceae > Acidicapsa. The sequence goes on from JAJZFR010000127.1 coordinate 13,790, forward strand.
GAGGACGACAGCCACGGCAATGCCAATGCGCAAGGATTTGTTCGAGCTTTGCATGCGGTCGCTCCGCTTTCTGCAATGCGTTGCGCGGAGATTTTCTCGCGTCGGCGCGGGCACTGCGTTTCCTCCTCAGTGTACGAGCGGCCACGGCGGGGGGTCAAACGCCGCGCGGTCTTCGTCCATCCCGGATGCGTGCCAGCGCGTAAAAAGGTGGAGAATTCTTCCTTCCGTCGCTGTGCCGCGCCGCAGGTTCTTGATAGGTTTATCGGTATGACGATGCGACGGCTTTTCGTTCTGAAGGTTGCGATGCTGCTGGCTGTATTCTCCGGCGGAGGTGTTTTGCCGGCGCAGAATGGTGTTTTCTCTGGTCAGGATGCGGCGAAGCGCATCCGCCTGCCGACGAGCAAGGAGATTCTGTCGCCGGTTCCCGGTGCGCCGCAGCGGCTGAACAGCCTGCCCATGGCGGCGGCGTGGTCGCCCGATCATCGCTATCTGGCGATGGTGAATGCCGGATTCGGAACGCTCGAGTCGGGGTTTGCCCAGTCGATTGCGGTGCTGGACGCGGAGACTGGAAAACTGAAGGATTTTCCCGAACAGAGGGTGTCGCTGGGCGCGCCGCAGACGCTCTACGCCGGGATTGTCTTCAGCGCGGATGGAAAACATCTTTACGTAAGCATGGATTCGCTGGGCGCGCCGGAGGGCGGCAAGGCGGACGAGACGGGGAATGCG
>JAJZFR010000001.1 GCA_021805265.1 Acidobacteriota bacterium
GTAGCCCGTTGCCGTGCGCGTTGCCCGCGACTCCATCGCGAAGGCATCCGATCCGGAACCCGCTTCGCTCAGCGCATAGGAACACAGCATCCCCGCAGCCATCTGCGGCAGCCAGCGCCGCTTCTGCTCCTCTGTCCCCCAGCGCAGCAGGGCATTCACGCTCAGCGTGTTCTGAATATCCACGATCAGCGCCACCGACGGGTCCACCTCGGCCAGCGCCTCGACCGCCAGCACAGCCTCGAAAAAACTCCCCGCCGCGCCTCCAAACTCCTCCGGAATCTCCACCCCCAGCAGCCCCAGCTCGGCCAGCTTTGCGATCAGCCCCGGCGCATATTTCTGCTCTTCGTCCATCGACCGCACCAGAGGCCCAACCGTCTCTGCGGCAAAGCGCCGCACCGTCGCCTGCAAAAGTTGCTCCTCGTCCGTAAGCTCCGTCAACGACCCGCCAAAAACCATGCCATCCGCCCCCATTCCAAAACATCGACAAGTCAGCCTAGCAGAGCGCCTGCCCAGCGTGTAAAGATGTCCGAGTACAGGTCGCCCGATTCCTCGCGACACGCGCAAATCAAGCTCGCATTTCAAGCTCGCCTCTTCGGCCCCGCGCATTGACCCACCCAGCCCCGAAGACTCGCGACTCAAACAGACTGGACCCTCAATGAAATCGAATCGGCAATCGCGTTCTCTGTTCTGCTGCCTCCTGACGGCTCTGCTGTTTTCTCTTCCCGCAGCTCATGCGCAGCGACTGCCCCAGACCGTTCAGCCCACTCACTACACCCTGCGCCTCGCCCCCGATCTCAAGCTGGCCACCTTCACCGGCGAGGAATGGATCGATGTTGTGCTCGCCCAGCCTGCGCGGTCCATCACCCTCAATGCCATCGAGATTCAGTTCAAAACCGTAACCACGGAAATCGACGGCAAGCCCGTGACCGCAACCGTCTCTCTCGATGAGCCAAAACAGCAGGCGACGCTCAATTTCGGCCAGACACTGCCCGCCGGAAAGCTCACGTTGAAGATCGCCTTCACCGGCATCCTCAACGGCGAGTTGCGCGGCTTCTATCTCTCCAAAACCGCCCGCAGAAACTACGCAGTCACCCAGTTTGAAGCCACCGACGCGCGGCGCGCCTTCCCCAGCTTCGACGAGCCGGCCTTCAAGGCAACCTTCGACATAACCCTCGTCGTGGACAAGGGCGACACCGCCATCTCGAACACCAACATCGTAGCCGACAAGCCGCTCGCCGACAGCCCCAAACACGCCATCCGCTTCGCCGTCACACCACGCATGTCCACCTATCTCGTCGCATTTCTCGTTGGCGACTTCCAGTGCGTCTCCGGCTCGAGCGACGGTGTGCCCATTCGCGCCTGCGCCACGCCCGATCAGGTCCAGTACGGAAAATTTGCGCTTCAGGCTGCCGAATACGTACTCCACTATTACGACACCTACTTCGGCATCAAGTACCCCATGCCCAAGCTCGACATGATCGCCCTGCCCGACTTTGAAGCCGGAGCCATGGAAAACTTCGGAGCCATCACCTATCGCGAAACCGATCTCCTCGTCGATCAGGATCACGCCTCTGTCTACGCCCTCAAGCGCGTCGCCGACGTCGTCGCACACGAGATGGCCCACCAGTGGTTCGGAGACATGGTCACCATGGAATGGTGGAACAACATCTGGCTCAACGAAGGCTTCGCCACCTGGATGGAAAACAAGCCCATCGAAGCCTGGAAACCCGAGTGGAAGATCAGCCAGTCCGTCGCCGCAGACAACCAGAAAACCCTCAACCTCGACGCCCGCCGCGTCACTCGCACCATCCGCGCCACCGCAGACACCCCGGAACAGATCAACGAGATGTTCGACGGCATCAGCTACGGCAAGGCCGGGGCCGTCCTGCTCATGGTCGAGAACTACGAGGGCGAACAGGTCTTTCGCCAGGGCGTACACAACTACCTCGCCGCTCACCTCTACGGAAACGCAACTGCGGAAGACTTCTGGAACGCGCAGACCGCCGCAAGCCACAAACCCATCGACAAGATCATGGCCAGTTTCGTCGCCGAGCCTGGCGTCCCGATTCTCTCCGTCAGCCCCGCAGCCAGCGGCAAAGTCACCGTCGCACAGCAGCGTTTTTTCCTCAACCCCGGCGTTTCGTCCAGCCCCCAGACCTGGTCCATTCCCGTCTGCGCAACCAGCAGCGACGGCCAATCCTGCCAGATTGTATCCGAAGCGCGGCAGGCAATCCCGGCAGCGCCTGAGGCCTTCCTCAATGCAGGCGGCAAGGGCTACTACCGCACTACCTATCCTGCTCGAATGCTCGGCGATCTGGTTGCCCGCGCCAACACCCAACTCACTCCCGAGGAGCGCATCAGCCTGCTCGGCGACGAGTGGGCGCTCACACAGGCGGGCAAGAACAAGGTCGGCGACTTCCTCGCTCTCGCCGCCGCCGTCGCCAACGATCCCGACTCCCAGGTGCTCGCCTCCGTCATCGAAGACGTGGACGCCATCGCCGACCGCATCGCCGCCACAGACGCCGACCGCGCGCATCTCGCCGCCTGGATACGCCACGTTTACGGCCCAGCCTATCGACGCCTCGGCCCGCCAGCCAATACCGACTCCCCGGAAACCCGCGAACTCCGCGCCGAGCTGCTTCGCTTTGTCGCCGGAACCGGCCAGGATTCCTCACTCATCGCCGAAGCAAAACAGATCGCCGCGCACAGCCTCGCCGACCCCGCCAGCACCGACCCAACGCTCGCCCAGAACGCGCTCGAGATCGCCGCCCGCTTCGGCGATGCGAAACTCTTTGACCAGTTGCAGCAGTTGGCGGAAAACTCCGGCAACCCGCAAACCCGCTCCAGTTCCCTGCGCGCGCTCGCACGCTTTCAGGCCCCGGCGCTCGAAGCCCGCGCCCTCGATTACGCCGTCTCCGGCCGCGTCCGCAACCAGGACGTAACCTCCATGTTCACCCTCGAACTCGAGCATCGAGCCACGCAAAACCTCGCCTGGAGCTTCATCCAGGACAACTTTCCCAAGGTTCTCGCGCAGGTCACCACAGACTCTGGCGCCACGCTCGTCAACGCCACCGGCCACTTCTGCTCGGCAAACATGCAACGCGACGTGGCTGGCTTCTTCGCCACTCACATTGTGCCTTCGTCAGCACGCGCCCTCGCCCGCTCCAGGGACCAGATCGGCGACTGTACAACCCTCCGCGAAACCCAGCAACAGAACCTGACAACCTGGCTGGCTGCAAAGTAGGTGTATTGCCCCAGAGTTAGTTGGGGTTGTTTTGTTCTGTTGGTGTGATATTGGCAGAAGTGTTGGTGTGTCTCGGAGCAGAAGCGTTTGACGGTTGCTTCTTTGGGGGTTCGGTTCATGCGTTCGACCTGTCTGCTGGTCCAGGGATGTTTCCTCCTGGTCAGGCAATGATAGATGTCGCCTTTGGCGCAGGCGAACTCGAAGGCATGGGCGCGCAGGGCCGACGCATATAAATGAACCGGATTTGCTATATGCAAATTGCGGCCGAGTTGTGACAAGGGTAAATGGACAACCCCTTGAAGTATTTTGCTGAGTTGACGGACCCTCGGGTAGAGCGGAAC
>JAJZFR010000389.1 GCA_021805265.1 Acidobacteriota bacterium
CCAAGTACGCGCATCTGTTTGCCGATCAAACGGCTGCTCTGGCTGCGTTATAACCTCAATTTGATTCCGATTTCTTTCCGATTTTCTTTCAGGCGCAGCGCGAGCTGCGCCTTTTGTCCATTTTGCAGAGCCGTCAAAGCATTCTTTATCAGCAACTTGCGTGTTATATTCAAAATATGAGTGTTATTTGCGCATATTTTATGAATCATCTGTGGTATATTTTTATCAGATCAAGTGACTGGCTGGCAGACCTTCTGCCCGCCGGCACAAAACCAATTCCGGAGGATTCCGTCATGACCATTACCCGTTGGTACCCCATTCGTGAAGTCGCCGCGTTGCAGAACCGCGTCAACTCCCTGCTCCAGGACATTGCGGGCAGTGAGAATGAGACCATCACCGCAGCCAGCTTTGTTCCGGCGGTGGATGTCTACGAGGACAGCGAGAAAGTTGTGCTCAAGCTCGAGATTCCCGGCATCCGCGAGGAGGATGTAGACATCCGCGTCGAGAACCAGGCGCTCACCGTGCGCGGCGAACGTCGCTTCGAGGCCGAGGAAAAGGAAGAGAACTTCCACCGCATCGAGCGGCGTTATGGCAGCTTCTTCCGCTCCTTCAGCCTGCCCAACACGGTCGATACGGAAGCGGTCGCGGCCACCTACAACGCTGGAGTGCTGCGGCTCGAGCTGAAAAAGAAGGCTTCGGCGCAGCCGAAGCAGATCAGGATCGGCGCGGCGGCCTGAGCCAGTTCGTATCGGGAAGCCGTATCGGGAAGCAGTGCGGAGGGCCAGCGTCGAGAGTGCTGGCCTTCCGGCGTTTGATCCTCTACTCTCGCAGCAGAGATTTCCGGGATTTCGGGTCGAGAAGGAAAGAGCCATGGCAATACGCTGGGAAAAACTGACACAGAAGAGCCAGGAAGCAATGCAGCAGGCGCTGGCGCAGGCCGGGGAGCTGGGCAACCCGGAGTTGCAGCCGGTTCACCTGCTGTTGACGCTCCTCGCCGACCGCGAGGGAGTGATTGCGCCGATTCTGCAGAAGATCGGTGTGGCGCGGGAGAAGCTGGAAAGCGAGCTGCACGCGATCGAGTCGCGCCTGCCGCGCGTGGCTGGCGCGGAAGGCCAGCCGGCGCTCTCGCGGCTGCTGACCAGGGCTGTCGAGCAGGCGTTTCGTGAGGCGGCCAACTTCAAGGACGAGTACATCTCAACCGAGCACCTGTTGCTGGGCCTGACCCAGCAGAAAGGCGACCCGGCGACGGACCTGCTGGTCGCGATGGGCGCGACGCACGAGGCGATTCTGCGCGCGCTGACGGCCGTGCGCGGCGCGCAGCGGGTAACCGATCAGAATCCCGAGGGAAAGTTTCAGGCGCTTGAAAAATACGCCAAAGACCTGACGGAGCTGGCGCGGCGCGGCAAACTGGACCCGGTGATTGGCCGCGACGAGGAGATTCGACGGGTGGTCCAGGTGCTCAGCCGGCGGACCAAGAACAATCCCGTGCTGATTGGCGAGCCGGGCGTGGGCAAGACGGCGATTGTCGAGGGACTGGCGCGGCGGGTGGTCTCGGGCGATGTGCCGGATATGCTGCGCGACAAGCGTGTAATCTCGCTCGACCTGGGATCGATGCTGGCCGGGGCGAAGTTTCGCGGCGAGTTCGAGGATCGGCTCAAGGCCGTGCTGCGCGAGATCGAAGAGTCCAACGGCCAGATTATTCTCTTCATCGACGAGCTGCACACGCTGGTGGGTGCGGGCGCTGCCGAGGGCGCGATTGACGCGAGCAACATGCTGAAGCCGGCTCTGGCGCGCGGCGAGTTGCGGGCCATCGGTGCCACCACGCTCAACGAGTATCGCAAGTACATCGAAAAGGACGCGGCGCTCGAGCGGCGCTTCCAGATTGTCTTCGTCGGCGAGCCGAATGTCGAGGACACGGTGGCCATCCTGCGCGGCCTGCGCGAGCGCTACGAAGCGCACCACAAGGTGCGCATCAAGGACGCGGCGATTGTGGCCGCGGCGACGCTTTCCCATCGCTATATCTCCGACCGCTTTCTGCCCGACAAGGCCATCGACCTGGTGGATGAAGCTGCGGCATCGCTGGCGATACAGATTGGCTCTGTGCCGACCGAGGTGGATCAACTGGAGCGCGAGGCCACTTCGCTCGAGATCGAGCGCGCCGCGCTCAAGCGCGAGACCGACGCCAACAGCCTGCAGCGCCTGGCGATCCTTGATCGCGAACTGGCCGAGCGGAAAGAAAAAATCTCCGCCCTGCGCGCGCGCTGGGTTCAGGAACGCGAGGCGATTATCCACGCGAGCGACCTGAAAAAGCAGATGGAGTCGCTGCGCTTCGAGGCCGAGGAGCAGACGCGTAAAGGCCAGCTCGAGCGCGCCGCCCAGATTCAGTACGGCGAGCTGCCGCGCCTTGAAGCCGAGTTGCAACGGCTGAATGCAGCGCAGCAGAATGGCGACCATCGACTGCTCAAGGAAGAGGTCGATGAGGAAGACATCGCGAAGATCGTGAGCAAGTGGACAGGGATTCCGATCTCGAAGATGCTCGAAGGCGAGGTGAAGAAGCTGGTCAGGATGGAGGACCGCCTGCGCGAGCGTGTGGTGGGCCAGGATGCGGCGCTGACCGTCGTGGCGAATGCGATCCGCCGTTCCCGCGCCGGGCTGAGCGACCCGCGGCGGCCTATCGGCAGCTTCATCTTTCTGGGAGCAACCGGCGTGGGCAAGACCGAGACCGCGCGCGCCCTGGCCGAGTTTTTGTTTGACGACGAGCAGGCCATGGTGCGCATCGACATGAGCGAGTACATGGAGAAGCACGCCGTGGCCAGACTCATCGGCGCGCCGCCCGGCTACGTGGGCTACGACGAGGGCGGCCAGTTGACCGAAGCTGTGCGGCGCAGGCCCTACTCCGTCGTTCTGTTCGACGAGATCGAGAAAGCGCATCCGGATGTCTTCAACGTGCTGCTCCAGGTGATGGATGACGGCCGTTTGACTGACTCGAAGGGCCGCACGGTGGACTTCCGCAACACCGTGCTGATCATGACCTCGAATCTGGGCGCGGCGCTGTTGCTTCCGGAGCTGACAACGACCGAGCATGATTTTGAAAAGGCTCAGGAACAGGTGTTGCGCGCCGTGCGCGAGCACTTCCGACCCGAGTTCCTCAACCGCGTGGACGATCTGGTGGTCTATCGACCGCTGGGCGCGGCGCAGATGGGCCAGATACTGGAGATGCGTCTCGATGAGGTGCGCGGGCTGCTGGCGAGTCGCGCGATCTCGCTCGAGGTGACGGAGCAGGCGCGCCAGTTGATCCTGGTCACCGGCTCGGACGCGGCGTATGGCGCACGACCGCTCAAGCGCGCCCTGCAGCGCATGGTGCAGGATCCGCTGGCGATTCGCATCCTGAACGGCGAGATCGAGCACGGCCGGCACGTACGCATTGACGTGAATCGCAACTCGAACGAGCTGACCTTCGAGCCGATGCGTCGCGAAGCCATGGCCTGACCAAAGCAAACTCGGCGCGGCGCACTCTCAGCCGCGCCGGGACCGGCGATGGGGCTGCGATTTTGCGGCTACGATTTCCGCCGTCCGCGTTCA
>JAJZFR010000052.1 GCA_021805265.1 Acidobacteriota bacterium
GTATGCTGTTGCTCGCCGTGCCGGCCTGGCTTCGAAGTGGCCAGCGCCTGCGCGGCGTGTCCATGCGCAAGCGGCAATCCGAGCGTCATGCCTGCCATTTGTTGCAGAACTCTTCGTCGTGTCGGCTGGCCTCTCCCGTCAGCGGTTGCCTCGCCAGGCTGCACTTTTTCGTCCGTCATCTCGTGGAGTCCATTCATCTTCCTCGGAGATTCGCTCTGGCTACAAACAAAAACACACACAACCGTTGCTACTATGAGTCTAGTGCAGTTCCACAGTTACTGTGCCCGAGCCAGAATTGCGAGGTGCAGCTTTTTTTAAGGAAAAGCTGCGCGAATATCCACTCCCGCTGGCTATACCTACTGTGGAACTGCTTGAGCGCCTGCGCATGCGCGTGAGCGGCAGCAGGGCAGGAAGACAGCACACACCGTCAAGGGGATCAATCGTGCTTCCGTTCCGCAGGAAACAAACCGTCGCAACCATCCTTTCGGCTCTGGTCGTGACTGCCGCTGGCGTCTTTTTCCTCCTCCATCACGGCTCCAATCTCACCTCCATCACAGTTCAGGGCGTGGTACTGCGCCAGGATAACGACGTGCGCCGTCAGCTTCCCGTCGATCACGCCATGGTCACCCTCTCGGCTGGCAATACAAGGGCGGTCGCTTACTCCGATCCCTCGGGACACTTCAAAGCACAGTTGAGAACTGTCGTCTGGCCGGGCAGACTCCTCGCTCTCAACTTCCAGCACCCCGACTATCAACCCAGCGACATGGAAATCTCCGTCGGCTTTCGTTCCTCGCGATACCGCCTCTATGTTGTGCGGATGAACCAGATCCCAGCGCCCACCGCTGCAACAGACAATCCTGCATCTTCGCTGGTTTCCAATCTCCGCGTTCGCTATGTCGTCAATGCCAAATCCGAAGACAACATCGGCAGCGTTGTTCGAACCTTCGAAGCGGTCAATCAGGGAAACGTCCCTTGCAATCGCCAATCTCTCTGCTCTCCCGATGGCCGCTGGAAGGCCGCCAACGGATACGTTTCGCTCGACGCCGGAAAAGGAAATGTATTCCGCAATATCCGCGTCTCCTGCATCGCTGGTCCCTGCCCCTTCACAAAGATCGATCCCAGCGCCTACGTCAACGGCGGGCGCAATATCTCCGCCGCCGTCCTCGACTGGTCCGACACAGCAACCTTCCTTATCGAAGCCGAGGTCTACCACGCCTCCGTCACCTCCAACGTCCACCATCTCTTCCCCGTTTTCTTCGGAAGAACATTGAACTTCACACTGCCATTGACACAGGAAGGCGTCAGCATCGAGGCAGAAGTCAACGGCACTCCGATGGTCTTCCCGCTCGGTCCCGATCTCTATCTCAGCTGGGCAACATGCACCATGCGAGAGACCGTCGATGCGGAACAATCCACCGTCTACCGCTGCGAGTTGAAGCCCGGTTACCACTTCTGAATCCAGCCTGCCAAACACCGTCCTTCGGCACCTCCACTTACAATAAAAAGCAATGTCTTACTCGGACGCAATCACTCAACTCAACGCATTGGCGCCAGAGCTGTACGCTCAGCCCGGAGCGCCGCGACGCAAGTTCACGCTCGATGAAATCCGCCTGCTCTGCGCCGCGCTCGGCAACCCGCAGCATCGTTATCCATCCGTCCTCATCGCAGGCACAAACGGCAAAGGCTCCACCGCCGCCACGCTTGCCTCGATCGCCCGCTCGAGCGGCATCCGCGTCGGCCTCTACACCTCGCCCCATCTCGACCGAGTCAACGAACGCATCCGCATCGGACACCCCGATCTCGACAGCATCCGCGAAATCCCCGACGCCGATTTCGCCCGACATTACTTCCTCGTTCACGACGCCGCACAGGCTCTTGTCCTTGCCGGAAAGCTCTCCACTCTGCCCAGCTACTTCGAGCTGATGACCGCCGTCGCCTTCTCTTTTTTTGCCGAATCAGCCATCGAACTTGCAGTCCTCGAGGTCGGCATGGGAGGACGACTCGACGCCACCAACATCGTCGAGCCGCTCGTCAGCATCATCACCGATATTTCCCTCGACCATCAGGAGTGGCTCGGCGAAACCATCGCCGCCATCGCCCGCGAAAAAGCAGGCATTCTTCGCCCCAACGGCGTCATGGTCACTCTGCCGCAGCATCCCGAGGCCAATCAGGCGCTCGGCGAAGTGGCTACCGCGCTTGCCGCGCGCGGCGTCAACGCCGCCGAATACATGCCCGCGCGCAACACTCCCGATCACGGCTCCTACCCCCTCGAAGTGCTCCGCGAAACCATCAACATCTGCTCGCCGCTCGAGGGCGCGCATCAGCGCCGCAACATCGCCCTCGCCATTGCCGCCGCCGTCGAGTTAGGCGAGGAGCATGGTCTCCCCATCACCGCCGCCGCCATCGCCCACGGCATCCGCTCAACCCACTGGCCCGGACGCATGGAACACTTTCAACTCGCCCAATGGCCCGAGGTCATCCTCGACGTGGCCCACAATCCCGCCGGTGCCTGGGCATTGCGTTCCGCCTTCAACGCCCTCAACAGCGAGCCGCAAAATTCCCCACGAAAGAACGTGCTCGTCTTCGGGTGCCTGCGCGACAAGCCCGCTGCGGAACTGGCGCAGATACTCTTCCCACTCTTCGATTCCATCGTGCTCACGCCCGTCCCTTCGCCCAGAACCACCGACATGGCCACGCTGTGCGCCGCCGCCAGCCTGACCGGCGCGGCTTTCTCCGTCGCCACGGGCACCCAACACGCGCTCGAAATCGCGCGCGACCAGGCTGGCATCCACGGTCGAATCATCCTCAGCGGCTCCGTCTATCTCGTCGGCGAGGCGCGCCACCGCATACTGGAAGCTAGAGAGCGAGGACAGCGGTCGTGAGCCTTCACACCCCACCCGAGCCTCAGAAACGCCCATCCTCGCTCTCCGCTTCCCAGCGCTGGCGCAGCAATCTGCTCCAGGTGCCTGTCTTTGCGCTGGGCACAGCCCTGTTCGGTTCGCTGGCGCTCTTCGCTTCGCTCTGGGACCACTCCGGGCGGCTGCAACATCGCATCGCGCGGCTCTGGGCCAGATACTCGCTCTGGTGCTCCTGGTCCCCGCTCACCGTCGAGGGCCGCGAACATCTGCGCGTCACCGGTCCCGTTGTCTACGCCTCCAATCACACTTCCTACATGGATACCCCGGTCCTGTTTGCCTCCATCCCCGGTCAGTTTCGCATCCTCGCCAAAAGAGAACTCTGGAAGATACCCTTCATCGGCTGGTATCTCAATCGCTCCGGCCAGATTCCGGTCGACATCGACACGACGCGCGCAGCCCTGACTTCGCTCAGCGGCGGCGTCAAAACTCTACGCTCCGGCATGCCCGTCTTCGTCTTTCCCGAGGGCGGTCGCACACCCGACGGCCACCTCCAGCCATTCATGAACGGGGCAGCGTATCTCGCCATCCGCGCCCAGGTGCCTGTCGTCCCCATGGCGCTCAGCGGCGTCTACCACCTGCTGCCCATGCACACAAAACACATCTTCCCAACCCAGCTCTGGCTGCGCGTCGGCGCGCCCATCGATACCAGAGGTATGACCG
>JAJZFR010000046.1 GCA_021805265.1 Acidobacteriota bacterium
AGAGCTTCTGCACGGCGGCGCTTTCCTTGCGCACATCGAAGACATCGGGCGCTTCGGTCTGCATGCGATAGGCGGTCTCCATGGCTCCGATGGTGGCGTCGAGCTGCTGGTCATGAGCGCCGTCGGAAACGGTGCGCATGTTGAGCTGATCGAGCTGCTTGAGGACGTCGAGTTCCTTGCGCTGGGCAGAGAGATCGAAGCGGTCGTTGTGGACGTTGGCGATGAGAGTTTTGGGATCGAAGCCGGTTTTCTCGACCTTGTCGGCAACGTAGGTTCCCTGGTGCATGGCGGGCAGAAAGGCCGATCCCCAGAGCGGCGGCCCGACCGTGGTGGGCACCTCAGGGCAGAGCACGACGAAGCCGGGAAGGTTCTTGTTTTCGCTGCCCAGGCCATAGGTGAGCCACGATCCCATGGAGGGTCGCCCGGCGAAGTTCGCGCCGGTGTTCATCATGAGCAGAGCGGGTTCGTGGTTGGGAATTTCGGTGAAGACGGAGTGAACAAAACACATGTCATCGACGCACTCGCCGAGGTGCGGAAAGATCTCGCTGACCTCTTTGCCGCTTTTGCCGTAGCGCTTGAAGCTGAAGGGCGACTTCATGAGCGAGCCGGTCTTGCGCTCGTGCTGGAGGTCGCCGCCGGGCATGGGCATGCCGTTGTATTTGTCGAGCATGGGCTTGTGATCGAAGCTGTCGATCTGGGACAGGCCGCCGTTCATGAAGAGAAAGATGACATGCTTGGCGCGGGGTTTGAATCCGGGCGTCTGGATCATCCACGACGCCTTGTTCTCCGGTGCGTCGGCGCGTGCGAGCGTGTCGCCGAGCAGGCTGGCGAGCGAAAGCATGCCGAAGCCCGCACCCATTTTGCAAAGCGCCTCGCGACGCGTGATGGGCTGATTTCCGCCGGGCTGATGTGCTTTGGGATGACGCATGATTGTTTCTCCCTTCGATGGTGCTGGCTGGCGCGCGGAACAAGGCGCATTCAGAGCTAGAGCAGTTTCACAGTTACTGTGCCCGAGCCAAAATTGCGAGGTGCAGCTTTTCTTAAGGAAAAGCTGCGCGAATATCCACTCCCGCTGGGTATACCTACTGTGAAACTGCATTAATCGACAAACTGAAATTCGTTGGAGCTGAGTAGAATACGCGCGTACTGCCGCCAGGCGGTGATCGGCTCGCCGACCACGGCGTAGCCTGCTTTCTCCGGGGTTGTGTTGAGAAAATCGAGCGCGAGTCTGATCTCCGCTTCGCTGGGTTTTCGCTGGTAGACCCAGGAGTAAAGCTGAACGATGCGGTCGCGGTCGGAGGCTGCGTTTTCGACGCGCTGGGCGAGCACTCCGGCCTGTTTGAAGACGAAAGGATTGTTCATGAAGTAGAGCTGCTGGAGCGGAACGTTGCTCGAGAATCGCTGCTCTGACGTGAAGCTGGGGTTGGGAAAGTCGAAGACCTGGAGATAGTTGTTCAAGCGATAACGGCTGACCTTGCAGTAGACGGTGCGCTCGGTGTTGTCGGCGCTGAAGTCCTTGGATGGTCCGGAGGTTTTTTGCCAGTCGAGATCGCCCGCGACGAAGAGCATGGAATCGCGCAACTGTTCGGCATCGAGACGGGTGCGGGTGAAGTGGGAGTAGAGGCGATTGGCGCCGTCCTTTTCGCGCGCTTCGGGGGTTTCGACAGCGCTGGTCTGGTAGACGGCGGAGAGCAGGATTTCGCGCTGAAGTTTTTTGATCGAGTAGCCACTCGAGACGAATTCGTAGGCGAGATAGTTGAGCAGGGCGGGATCGGAAGGCTCGTCGCCGACGAAGCCGAAATTGTCTGGCGTGTTGACGATGCCGGTGCCGAAGTGCCACTTCCAGATGCGATTGACGAGGACGCGCGCGGCCAGGGGACTGGCGACGATGTCGTTGGCGAGCTCGAGGCGTCCGCTGCCCTGGGTGTAGGGGCGGGGATCGGCGGAAGTCGAGAGCACGGTGAGGAATCGACGCGGAACCGGAGCGCCGAGCGAGTGAGGGTTGCCGCGAATGTTGAGGCGGATGTCCACGGGTTTCGGCTTGTCGGCCATGCCGTGGATGAAGGGATAGCTTGCGGGCGAAACCTGCTTTTTGAGCGCGTCGATCCTGTCCTCTTCGGCGGCGACGTAGGATTGCAACTGGGGGCCAAGACGGCTGGTCAACTCCCAGCCTTTGAAGACGAGAACGCCGGGCTTGAAGCGCGTATCCTGGTCGCCGGAGCGGGTGACGAAGATGTCGGAGTAGAGCTTGGCCTGATCGACCGGCAGAGCCTTGAGTTCGAGATCGCAGCCGGGGCAGAACTGGTCTTCCGTCTCGAATTCGCTGGGCCTGGCGTCGTGAATGCGATGTTTGGGCACGTCATTCTTGGCGCGGATGATGTCGTTCTGCTCGTCGATGTCGCGGGCCTTTTCGCGGATCGCGAGGAGGGTTTTCTGGAAGCCTTCGGCGAGGACTTTCGCCTGATCGGCGGAGCCGTCTGCGATCATGGCGTTCCAGTCGTTCAGGTAGTCGTACTGTTGCGGCTTCGAGAGATAGTCGGTCCAGCGGCGGAGAACTTCGGGGTCGAGTTTGGCCTTCGACGCGGCCTGCTCGACGGTCTGCTTGGGCTTGCCGAGGACGTTCCAGGCGGCCTGCATGTAATCGGCGGTCTGGAGGGAGAGGGCGTCGGCGAGCTGCTTCGTTTCGGTGTCGGTGAAGTCCTGCAGCTCGATCTCGGTTCGTTCGAGCCTGGCGAGGCTCTGCTTGTATGCCGCAGTCTCGGCCGGAGAGACGGTCGGGTACTCCTTGTAGGTGGAGCTGGCGAAGATGCCGACCATCGCGTAGTAGTCCTTCTGCGGGATGGGATCGTATTTGTGGTTGTGGCAGCGGGCGCAGGCGACGGTCATTCCGAGCAGGCCGCGAGTGACGGCATCGACGCGCTCGTTGCGTTCGTCCGCACGGCCCTGCACCGGCTCTGCCTGATCCCAGACCCATGGCGCTGCGCCGAGATAGCTGGTCGCGGTGAGGTGATCGTCGAACTCCTGCTGCGTTTTGGCGGGCACCTGGTCGCCGGCAAGCTGGAGGCGGAGAAACTGGTCGTAGGGCAGGTCGGCGTTGAAGGCCGCGATGACCCAGTCACGATAGCGATACGCGCCCTCGAAGGGCATGTAGCCGCGCCCCTTGGGATCGAGGCCGCGGACATCGTCCTCGGCGTAGCGGGCCACGTCGAGCCAGTGCCGGCCCCAACGCTCGCCGTAGCGCGGCGAGGCGAGCAGGCGATCCACCACTTTGTCCCACGCGTTGGGTGATTTGTCGCGCACGAAATCATCTACCTCTTCTTGCGTCGGCGGCAGCCCCCACAGGTCAAAGGTGGCGCGGCGAATGAGGGTGCGCCGGTCGGCCATGGGTGAGGGCTTGAGGCCAGCCTCGAGCAATTTCGCAAGGATGAACCGGTCAATGGGCGTCTTTGCGGGCGTCTTTGCCCAGCGGTCGTTTTTGAGGGTGGGAAGCGGGACGGGCTTGAGCGGCTGATAGGCCCAGAAAGCGCGCTGCTGCGCGGTGACGAGGCCCGTGGTCGCGGTCGAGGAGATAACGAT
>JAJZFR010000202.1 GCA_021805265.1 Acidobacteriota bacterium
CTGGTGATACTCGCTGGCAAGGAGTACGGCTCTGGAAGCAGCCGCGACTGGGCGGCAAAGGGGCCAAAACTCCTCGGCATCCGCGCCGTTCTGGCGGAAAGCTATGAGCGCATCCACCGCTCCAATCTGGTGGGCATGGGTATCCTTCCGCTGCAATTCGAGAGCGGCGCATCGGTCGATTCCCTTGGCTTGACGGGCGAAGAAATCTTCAACTTCACAGGGTTGAAAGCGATGCTGGATACAAAGTTCGCAGACGGCAAGACTCTGGTAGTTACGGCAACGGCACCCGACGGAAAGATAACGAGTATCCCGGCGCGCGTTCGTATCGACACGCCGCAGGAGATTGCGTACTTTGAAAACGGCGGCATCCTGCAGTATGTTTTGCGGTCTCTGGTTGCTAGCTGATTCGCCGATAACAGACAACGAAAATGCTCTCTGCTCGGGCGCGGCAGACGCCGCCGGATCAGAGAGCATTTTTCAAACGGATATCAATATCTCAATACCAGAGTCGCAGGCCGAAGACGAAGCGCGGATCGCTGGATGATTGTCCTTTCTGGCGCGCGAAACTGGCTGTATTGCCATACTTTCCGTTGTAGGCAAAGCCGATGTACGGGGCGAATTTGCGGGTGATTTCGTAGCGCAGCCGGAGGCCGGTATCGAGTTCGGAGAAGCCCGATCCGATCTGTCGCGCGGGGTCATCCTTGTTGTAGAAATTCAGCTCTGCCTGGGGCTGCGCGATCCAGCGTTGGGTGAGCAGAAGATCATAGGAGCTGGTCACGCGACCAGCAACATTGCCGCCATCGCGAATGTAGAGTGTCGGCGCGAACTGGAAAAAGAACGGGGCCAGTCCTTCGATGCCCAAAGCGGCCCATGTACGCTCGGGGCTGGAATCAAGGTCGGCGCGAACGCCCAACTGGGCATCGAAGTAGCGCATACGCGGAATGGGCCGGTCATAGAGCGCTTCCTGATCGCCATCGCTGACCGTTGCGTTGTCGCTGAACCCTTCCGACTTGAGCCAGAGCCGGTTCCTATCTGTGCCCAGCCAGGCTTCGCCGTCCCAGCGCAGTTCGCTCCCGGTTCCGCTGGAGCGGCCTTCGAACTGATCGAGCATGGCATGGGCGAAAATCTCATCGCCCATCCTCATGGAATGCACGTTCGGTGCAGAGGCACTGGTCATGTTGACTGGCTGGGGCGCTGGCAACTGCGCCGTTGCGGCTGGGGAAAATGCACAGGCGAGCCATGCAAGCGCGGCAACGCCTCGCGCGAGAGTTATGATGCGAACACCGAGGACAATGCGCGGATGATTCATGTGAGGGTTCATGAGACCACCACGGTGCGAAACATTCCGGCTTCCATGTGATAGAGCAGATGACAGTGATAGGCCCACTGGCCAGGCGTATCCGCGCTCACCAGATAGCTGACGCGCTCGGCTGGCTTGACGATGATGGTGTGTTTGTAAGGATTGAACTCGCCGTGGCCATTCTCGAGTTCGCTCCACATTCCATGCAGGTGGATCGGATGCTCCATCATAGTGTCGTTGAGGAGCACGATGCGAACGCGCTCGCCGAGTTTGATTTCGATTGGTTTTGCACTGGCAAACTTCTCCCCATTGAATCCCCAGATGTAGCGTTCCATGTTCCCGGAGAGATGGAGGACGATCTCGCGGGTTGGTGGCCTTCCATCAACGCCGCGATAACGCGCGCGGAGATCGGCATAACTGAGGACGCGACGACCGTTGCCGCTCAGCCCCGCTCCGGGATCACTCAATCGCTCGGTCAACTCCATTGCGATGTTATCCACCTGTGGGCCGATATACATGGGGATGGGATTCGCGGGCTGTGGCTGGACCTGCATCCCGGCAGCAACCTCAGGCAAAACGAGAGGATGCACGTGTGGCCCCGGCTGAGGAAGCGGAGTTACAGAGGAGCTATCGTCCATCACCCTGCGGCCCATGTCCATCCCTTGCATGGATGGCATATCCGCGCCCGAGTTTGCTTGCATTTCGCGGGTTGACATTCCATCCATCTTCATTCCGCGCATGTTGCCCATCCCCATGTCCATCATGGAACGCGTGGGACGCGGGTCCATTGGCGGAATCACTCCAGCCATGGTCATCTTCGACGCGAGTGTGCCGCGGGCGTAGCCGCTGCGATCCTCGGACTGGGCGAAGAAGGTGTATGCAATGTTCTCTTTCGGCTGCACGATAACGTCGTAAACCTCTGCGGGAGCGATGCGGAATTCATCGACTGCGACCGGCTCGACATCGTTGCCGTCGGCAGCGATGACCTGCATTTCGAGACCAGGGATTCGCACATCGAAGAATGTCATGGATGAGCCGTTGATGATGCGCAGTCGTACCCGTTCCCCCGGCTCAAACAAGCCTGTCCAGTTAGCTGCCGGGGCATTGCCATTGAGCAGATAGGTATAGGTCGCGCCCGTCACATCGGCAATGTCAGTTGGACTCATGTTCATCTCGGCCCAGGGCATGCGTTGCGAAACAGTCGCGCGGAGACCTTGCTCTTTTGCCGAGGAAAGAAAATCTGCAAGCGTCTGGCGATGATAGTTGTAGTAATCGCTTTGCTGTTTAAGGTTGCTGAAGATCGACTCGGGATTTTGATCGGTCCAGTCGGAGAGCAGGATGACATGCTCGCGGTCATGCTCGGGCGTCGGGCTCGAGCGTGGGGCGAGTGGGACGATTGCATCCACTGGGTGGCCGATTGGGTCGTTTGGGTCAATGACAAGCGCGCCAATCAAGCCCGTCTGCTCCTGAAAGCGGCTGTGGCTGTGATACCAGTAGGTACCGTTCTGGAGGACTGGAAAGCGGTAGTGAAAGGTTTCTCCTTGCGCGATTCCGGCAAAGCTCAAACCGGGTACTCCGTCCATTGTGGCGGGGAGTCGAATTCCGTGCCAGTGGATCGAAGCGGGCTTCCTCAGGCGATTGGTGACAGCGATGGTTACGGTGTCGCCTTCTTTCCAGCGCAGCGTCGGTCCAGGGACGGATCCGTTGACCGCTGTGGCCAGCCTTCGCTTTCCGGTGAAGTTTACGGGCATCTCGTGGAGGGTCAGATCGAAGTGATTGCCGGTCATCGTCTGTGGCGTATATGCCTCTGCTCGCAGTTGAGCGCGTCCGACACTCTCGCCCAACAACGCCAGCGCGCCACCCGCCGCCAGACCCTGTACAAAACGACGACGAGTACAGGATGGAATCCCTGGCGATATTTCTTCGCTTTTGTACCGCATAAACCTCTCCCGCTTGGTTACATTACGGAGAAACCAGGATGGAATCAGGGCAGGAGGCCGGCTCTTCGCAGCACGATTGTCGATTGGCAGAAGGCTTGATTCCCGCGCGACCCCGAAAAGGGGCGACCGAAGAACCAGGCTAGATTCGCAGGCTGGAAAGCCCTGGAGCGCAGGCTTGAAGGTGGGCTGAATCTGGATCGGAGTGTTTTGATCCGGGCTTGAATGGCCGCAAAACGAGCAGGCCTGGCCGTCCATCGACAATGGCCGGCCATTGAAGCGATTTCGACCTGTCCCCGGATTTTGAGAGACCGTCGGCTGTACGGGTCAAGTCTGC
>JAJZFR010000350.1 GCA_021805265.1 Acidobacteriota bacterium
GAGTCGCGGTCGCGCATCTGTCGGCGCTTGCGGTGGTATCCAATGGCGAAGCGGTGGCTTTCATCGCGGATGCGCTGCACCAGATGGAGCACCGGCGAGCGGCGATCCAGCACGATCGGCTCCTCTTCGCTGCCGTAGAGGTAGAGAATCTCCTCCCGCTTGGCGATGGAAGCGAGGGGCTGCGTGGTGATGCCGAGCGCTTCCAGGGCGGCGGCGGCGGCGTGAAGCTGGCCCAGGCCGCCGTCGATCAGAACCACAGAAGGCATGGGTCTGGACTCGGCCTGAAGACGGCTGTAGCGTCGGCTGACCACCTCGTGAATCGAGGCGAAGTCATCGACGCCGGCGACGGTCTTGATCTGGAACTTGCGATAGTCGGATTTCTTCATCGCGCCGTCCTCCCAGACCACCATGGAGGCGACGGTCTCCGCGCCCTGAATGTGAGAGATGTCGAAGCACTCGATGCGTTTCGGCAGGTCGGGCAGGAGAAGCGCATCGGCCAGTGCCTGTTGAATGGCGCGCTGGGATGGCTCGAGTACGCGGAATCGTTGCACAAAAGACTGCTTGGCATTCTGGCAGGCCAGATCGATGAGCGAGCGTTTCTCGCCGCGCAGCGGCGCCGCAATCTCGATGCGATGGCCACACTGCTCGCGCAGGAGCGCGGCGAGGGTTTCGCGGTCGGCAAAGTTGGCCGGTAACAGGATCGAGCGCGGCACGTAACGCTGATCGATATAGAGCTGCTTGAGCAGAGCGGCAAAGAACGCCGCAGGGTCGAACGGCGCAGTTACCGGCTCGCTGTCGATCTTCCCTGCCCCTGGTTCATGCGGTTCGAACTCCGCAGTTTCAGCCTCCGCCGGGTCCCAGAACTCAGGCAGCTCGTCCCAGAAAAACTCGCGGCGATCGACGATTTTTCCGGAGCGAATGTGGAAGAGATTGACGGCCAGCGAACCCTCCTCGCAATGGTAGCCGAAGACATCGGCGTCCTCGTCGCCGGCGCTGTCGGCACGCTGTTTCCCCTGTACCTGGCGGACCGTCGAGATCAGATCGCGGAAACGGGCGGCCTGTTCAAACTGCTCGGCGGCGGCGGCGGCCATCATGCGCTCGGTGAGGGAGCGTTCGAGTTCCTCGCTGCGGCCTTCGAGAAAAAGCTGCGCGTCTTTGACCGCAAGCGCATAGGCCTCGGGCGTGGTGAACGCCTCGACACACGGGCCGAGGCAGCGATGGATGTAGTACTGAAGGCAGGCGCGCGGATGATAGCGTCCAAGATCGACCTTGCAGCTTGGGATCAGGAAGCTGCGATGGATCAGGTCCACCACGCGATAGGCCAGGCTGCCGGGAAAATAAGGGCCGTAGTAGGCGCTGCCGTCCTTGCGAACGCGGCGCGTGACAAAGACCTTGGGGAAGCGGTCGCCCAGCGTGAGCTTGACGTAGGGATAGGTCTTGTCGTCGCGCAGGAGGATGTTGAAGCGCGGCTTGCGCTGCTTGATGAGGTTGTTTTCGAGCGCCAGCGCCTCCTGTTCGTTGGCCACGAGAATGTATTCGAGATCGACGGCCTCGCGCATCAGCGTGCCGGTCTTGGCGTTGGCCTGGCTGGCGGCAAGCAGATAACTTCTTACCCGCGAGCGAAGATTGCGCGCCTTGCCGACGTAGATCACACGATCTTCCGCGTCCTTGTAGAGATACACTCCGGGTTGGGTCGGCAGAGTTCGGATTTTCTCGTAAAGGTCCATAACGGGGTTGGTCGAATTCGCGCTGGATATTAAGGTGCCTGCGTTTCGGTTGCGTTCCGATTGCGAAGATTTCGGGCGCTGTCTTCAGTGTAGCGACCTTCCTCCGAGGATGCATCGCAGCTATGTCGAAAACGGCAGAGTTCAGTTTCTGCGTCCGAACTGTACAAAACAGGTCGGTAAACGTTACTCGTGGAGTGTAATAAATACTCACAACGGGCCCGATTGCAGTTCTCAGGGAAAAGCCTCAAGTAGTTGATTCAGAGTAACTTGTAAATTGTTTTGGAAGTGGCGCATGGCTTGCTCACTGAAGAATGTCTGGAAGTTATCAGACCAGTAGCCGCTGTATCTTGGCGCTGTGAAGAATGAAGGGGGGATTTCCATGAAGAATCAACGTTTCAGCGTTGTTGTTGCCGCCTTGGCCTTGCTGGGAGCGTCGGGGTGCGCAACCAAGAACTATGTTCGGAACCAGACGGCTCCGATCATCGACCAGACCAACCAGTTGAACCAGAAAACGGCGGACAACAATCGCGCCATTCACGACACCGACGACCGCGCGCAGGCAGGCATCGGCAAAGCGCAGAGCGCCGCCGACGCCGCCGGCCAGAGTGCCGCGACAGCGCAGAAATCGGCAACCGATGCAACCACGGCAAGCAATGACGCAGTACACCGGGCCGACTCGCTGGCCGATGTAGTTGCCGGCATCGATAACTACAAACCAGTCTCCGACGTAACAGTGACCTTTGGCTTCAACAAGGCGATACTGACAGCGGACGATAAGTCCCAACTCGATGGGTTTGGCACCAAGCTGTCTTCGGCGAGTGGTTATCTGCTTCAGGTCACCGGCGGCACGGACTCCGTAGGCAACGCGCAGTATAACTATGAGCTTAGCCAGCGACGAGCCGACGCGGTGGTGCAATACCTGGCATCGAAGTACAACGTCTCTCCCCGCCGCTTCTATCTGATCGGCATCGGCGAGGACAAGGCTGTGGCGGACAACAAGACCAAAGCTGGCCGGGCGATGAATCGCAGAGTCACGGTGCAGATGCTGTCGAATGCGTCGGACACTTCTGCACAGAAAACCACCGCACAGAACGCGCAATAGTCTTCGCGCGTCCGTCAAACCTTCCACGAACTCACCCGAGCGGCCATGCGCTGCTCGGGTGTTTGTTTCAGGGATGAGGAGTCGGGGCGGAACTGCCGGTTGCGCGCGCGGAATAAATTGATTTACTATTCTCCCTTCACGCTCTTCGAGGGAGTTTTCCATGCGTCGCGGTTACCAGATTGCAGTCTCTACGCTGTCTGTTTTGACAGCGCTGCTCTCCTCCTGTTCCGGAGGCTCGGCGAACAAGAACACACCACCGCCTCCGATTCAGTCCGCACCGGCTATCATCGACTTCGGTTCGTCGCTCCAGACCATTCGCGGCTTCGGCGGATCCTCGGCCTGGATCAGCAACTTCAGCGCAGCCCAGGCCAGTTCGCTGTTTGGCACTGGCTCCGCCCAGCAGATCGGGCTGAGCCTGTTGCGGGTGCGCATCGATCCGGGAGGCTCAGCTAACTGGGCGACGGAGCTCAACAACGCGCAGTTAGCTTCGGGGCTGGGCGCGAGCATCCTGGCCACGCCCTGGACTCCGCCCGCTTCCATGAAGTCCAACAACAACACCGTCGCCGGTTCGCTGAACCCATCGAGTTATGGCGCGTATGCGAGCTACCTGGAAAGCTTTGTCACTTATATGCAGGCGGGCAATGTCAACTTATACGCCATTTCCATGCAGAACGAGCCGGACGCCGTGGTTACCTATGAGTCGTGTACCTGGACCGGAGCGCAGATGGAT
>JAJZFR010000241.1 GCA_021805265.1 Acidobacteriota bacterium
ACGTGTGCGCGGACGGAGCCGACCCAGGCAGGGCCGCGGACGCGATTGTAACCGGGGTTATCAATATTCTGTATATCGACGGCATAGAAGAGGCCTCGCCGGACGTGGGCGTTGTAGTACGTTTCGACGATATTCTCGCGTCCGTAGCTGAGGTTTCCGTCGCCCAGCAGGAAGCCCAGGCCACCCAGTTTCAGATACTCCTGGTGGTCGCTTTTGATGGCGTTTGAGACGATGGCCAGGCCGATCTTGTCGTAGGGACGATGCCATTGCGTCCCCACGTAATCTGCGCCACCGGAGATAGTCTGATCGACCTCGGTATAGGCGAAGGATTCGTGCTGGCCTTCATTCCAGCCGAAACGCCCATACACGCGCAGATGGTCGTTCACGTCCTGCTCGGTGTTGAGGCCGAAGCCGTACTTGAGCGCGCCAAAATGCTCATGCGCGGTGATGGTCGGGGTTGCGTCTATGCCCTCGAGAAAGGCATTGTTGGCCTCGCGATAAGTACCCATGTGTGCGTGATTGGCGTAGAACAAGACGCGCGTTACGCCGCTCTGTTTGGCGATCCAGCCGCGGCGCAGCTCGAATTCACCGTTCTGGCCGTTCGCACGGCTGAAGGCCCAGTCGAGACTGATTCCATTGGCAACGACGGGCATGGCAAAGATGCCGTAGCGCAAGCTCCATGTGCGGTCGTCGTACTCGACCAGGCCGCCGGTGGTGTAGCCGCGAGTGTCGGCGGCGTAGTCCCAGGCGCCATTGTTGTCCACCGTCCAGTTCATGAACTGGAGATGGCTGTCGGAGCCGATGGCGTTCACGTCGAAGAAGTCGGGCAGGGTCAATTTGCCGATGCGGAAATCGATGCGGCGCAGCGGCACGGCGGTGGCCAGCCCCATCGGCCCCGGAGCCTGATCGACGGTCTGGCTGGAGAGGCCGAAGGTCTGGTGAATCTCATAGCGCGCCAGATAAGGCAGAGAACTGAGATAGGGATTGCGCACGACGTCGAGGTTGGTGAATCCGGCCAGGCCGAGCGCTTCACTGAGGCCGCGACCGCCAGCGCTTTCAACGTCGAGGATCAGGTCGGTGTTGAAGCGAATGGATCGGTCGGGCCGAAGTGCAGTAAACAGTGTGCCGAGCAGGGAGGTTTTGTATTCGGCCGAGTTGCGAAAGCTGTTTGGTCCCTGGTAGAGGGAGTGGAACGGGAGCCGGCCCTGATAGATGACGTTGGCCTGTCCGGATATCCACCACAGGGCGTTGTCGCGATGGGGAAACATGGTGAGCATCTGCTCGTCGGGTCGGTCGTCGAGCGCTGGATGCTGGTCCATGGTCTGCCTCTGCCCCCCGTCAGCGCCTTCTAAGCGTGGGTCGAAGGGAAAGACCATCGCTGCAACAGGCTGCAAGTTCGGCTGCGGGGCGGGCGCGTCTGGCAATACGGAGGCGGGTATTACGGATTCGGGAGACTCGGGTAGGGATTGCGCGGCGAGGCTTGGTAGCGAGCAGCCGAGAGAAGCCATGACGAGGCATAGGCCAGCGAAGAGATTTTCAGGACCTCGGCGGTTCAGACCTCGGGGGTTCAAGGGATCGACTCCGGACGGGGAAGGATGTAGGATACAGGCAGCAAGATCAATACCCTGGTATGGTATATACCATACCCCGTGTGGGTATATCAAGCATTGTGCTGATTCTTGACAGGAGGAAACCGTGGCCATGGATCGCCAGGAACGCGAACGGGAAAAGCTGATGCAGCGTGTGCGCAAACTGCGCGGACAACTGGATGCGGTGGAGCGCGCGCTGGTGAAAAATGAGGATTGTGGGGCGCAGTTGATGCTGCTGGCTGCGGTACGGGGGGGGGTCAACAGCCTGATGGGCGAGGTGATGGAGACACACATTCGAGTCCATCTGACGGAAGGGACGGCGGAGCGGATTGCGCCCGAGCTGGCGGAAGACCTGATTCATCTGGTGCGCTCCTACCTGAAGTGATGCAGCGCGCGTTCTCCCCGAACGATAAACGCGGATGATGAATCCAGCGTCAATCCATGGGTCGCCTTCCTGGGGCATGGAGTTGTTTCTCCCATCAAAAATATGGCTTGTCTTTTTGACTTGGATCGCGGGTGGCCCGTAGTCTGGTTGGAGTCAGCCGAAATTGTTCGACTGTTTCCTGCCGACCGGGTGCCAGAGGCATTGTGGATCGGGAGTTCATCACAAATATCACCAGGATGTTCGGGAAGGCGGTGAAACTCCGCCACTGCCCCGCAACTGTAAGCGCACGGGAGTCTGATTTCGTCTTCATGGCGAGAGGATTTCTGAATTTTTGTCTGAGCCATGGCCACTGGGGAGATTTCTCCGGGAAGGCGGCTCAGAATCAGGCGCAAGTCAGGAGACCGGTCCTAAGGTGCTCTCAACCGCTTACGTTCCGAGGGGAACGGAGGAGACAGATGCGTATCGATTCCCGGCCTTTGCGCCGATTCCTGCTGTTATTTTTTCTGATTTCATCCATAGCAATTTCAGCCTTTGCCGGGGTGATCCGCGGCACTGTGCGCGATACCACCGGTGCGACCATTCAGGGCGCGACGATCTTGCTTGAGCGGAACGGGGCGTATGTCTCGAAGACGCGCTCGACGGTGGACGGGACGTTCCAGTTTGTGACCGGTCAGAAGGGTCGGTTCACGCTGGTGATCAATGCGACCAGCTTTCGCCAGCTTAATGTTCCCGCATTTTATGCGGGGATGGGCGACAGCGTGGAGCAGACGCTGGTTCTGGAGCCGGAGTGGGTGCACCAGTCGATTGTGGTCACCGCGACCGGTACGCCGACTCCGCAGCCGGAGACCAGCGAGCCTACCGCAGTGCTGAGTCCGCTGGACCTGGCCAGGCAGGAAGATTTTGTGGATGCGCTGCGGATCGAGCCTGGAATCAGCGTTGTTCAGACTGGGCAGCGGGGCGCGCAGACCTCGGTTTTTCTGCGTGGGGGGGATTCGGACGCGAGCCAGACGCTGCTCGACGGGATCGCTGTGGACGAGATTGGCGGTATCTTCGACTTTGGCAACCTGGCGACGACGGGAATCGAAAGCGTAGAGACCTATCGGGGGCCGGATAGCAGCCTGTATGGTGCGGACGCGGCCAGCGGGGTGGTGCAGTTTCGCACTCCGCGCGGCTTTACCAACAACCCGATCCTGACGTACAGCGGCGACCTGGGCAACTTCCACACGGCGCGCAACGAGCTGGAGCTGGCTGGCAGCCGGAACCGGCTGGACTACTACGGCGCATACTCGTGGCTGCAAACCTCGAACGCGCTGCCGATGGACCTTTATCATCAGGGCGCGGCGGTGGGGAACATTGGATGGCAGCCGACGGCCAATATCGCGCTGCGGGGGACGACGCATTACATTGTTTCGGCAGTGGGTGTGCCGAATGCGTGGAACTTCTATGGGATTGCGGACGACCGCAAACAGAGCGACCAGAACCTCTACACGTCGGGGACGCTGGAATACCAGATGACGCCGGACTTTCACAATCGCGTGGAATACGGCGCGACGCGGAAGCGGGAGCAATCGATGCAGTGGTA
>JAJZFR010000178.1 GCA_021805265.1 Acidobacteriota bacterium
GGTGATTAGAGTGGAGCAGGATTTGTCAATCTGGCCGAAGCGCCACGGGAGTCACTATTGTTAGCGCGAACCCAATTAACCTCAGTGGACTGGCTGATCATGCTGCTCTACTTCGTTTTTGTGCTGGGCATTGGCTTTGCTCTCAAGCGCTACATGAAGACCAGCAAGGATTTCTTCCAGGCAGGTCGAGCGTTGCCCGCCTGGATATGCGGGCTGGCGTTTATCAGCGCCAATCTTGGCGCGCAGGAAGTGATTGGCATGGGGGCGTCGGGAGCCAAATATGGCATTGCCACCAGCCATTTTTACTGGATTGGCGCGATTCCGGCGATGATCTTTGTGGGCATCTTCATGATGCCGTTTTACTACGGATCGAAGGCTCGTTCCGTGCCGGAGTTTCTGCGACTTCGATTCGATGAGAAGACGCGCGCACTCAACGCATGTTCCTTTGCCGTGATGACGGTATTTTCCTCCGGCATCTCGATGTACGCCATGGCCCGACTTATCCAGACGCTGCACATCTTCGATGGGCTTTTTTACACTCTTGGCCTGCCGCTGGGATGGGTCTTTCATTTCTCGATTCTGTTATCTGCCGTGATCGTTCTCGGATATATTTTTCTGGGTGGTTTGACCAGCGCGATTTACAACGAAGTCTTGCAGTTTTTCCTCATCATTGCCGGCTTTCTGCCGCTGGTGTTGATCGGACTCAAAAGCGTGGGCGGTGTGAGCGGGCTTCGCGCCTCTCTGCCACAGGCGTATATGCATTCCTGGCGGGGGATGGAGCATGCCAATACGAATCCTCTGGGGGTGGAGGTCTTCGGCCTGGCGATGGGGTTGGGATTTGTGCTTTCCTTTGGCTACTGGTGTACGGATTTTCTGGTGATCCAGACGGCGATGGCTACCGACTCTCAGGAAAACGCGCGCCGCGTGCCGCTCATCGCAGCCATACCCAAGATGTTTTTTCCGTTTCTGGTGATTCTGCCGGGTCTGCTTGCGATCGGGGCTGCTACGCCGCACAACGTAACGAAAGAGACCGTGGTGAACGGGACAATTGTGCGCGAAACCAAGGTGATCAGCGAAGCGGAAGCCAAAGGGAAAGGCTTGGTACCGGCGAAGACCGATCCGCTGACCGGCAGGATTGTGCTCGACGCGAGCGGCAAGCCGGAACTGGATTACGATCTGGCGATTCCGTCGATGTTACTGCACTACTTCCCGACCGGGATTCTTGGCCTTGGTCTGACCGCGCTGCTGGCCAGTTTCATGAGCGGAATGGCGGGCAATGTGACAGCCTTTAACACGGTCTGGACCTACGATCTGTATCAGTCGTACATCCGCAGAGGGGCGACCGATCAGCATTACCTGAAGATGGGGAGATGGGCTACTGTTGGGGGGATACTGCTTTCGATGGCGACAGCGTATGCAGCCACCGGGTTCAACAACATTATGGATACGCTCCAGCTTGTCTTCAGCTTTGTCAACGCGCCGCTGTTTGCCACGTTTCTGCTGGGCATGTTCTGGAAGCGTGCAACCGGGAATGGGGCATTTGCCGGCCTGATCGCGGGTACTGCCGCAGCGATGGCGCATCACGGTCTGACGCTGCCTATCGAAGCGCATCCCGGACTGCATGGGGGATGGATCACGGTACTCCATCACTACCCCAGTGATATGGCGCAGAATTTCTGGACGGCGATCTGGGCCTTTGGCACCAACTTTGTGGTCACCATCGTTGTCAGCCTGTTTGGCACGGCACGGCCAGAGGCCGAACTTGTCGGCCTGGTCCACTCGCTCACACCCAGACCGCGCATGGATCACCTGCCCTGGTGGAAACGGCCAGAGGCACTGGCAGTTTTGCTGCTTGCGATGGTGATCACCCTCAACTTCCTCTTTCGCTAGCGGTGGTTTTGCCGCGGACGTGTTTTCGAGTTACGGAGAGAATGGCATGAATCTCGATCTGCGAATTCCAATGGGCCTTATGTTTACCCTGGTCGGGATGATCCTGACGGTCTACGGATTGGCGACGCGGGGAAGCGCGATCTACCTGCGCTCGGCTGGCATCAATGCCAATCTTGACTGGGGCCTGGTGCTGCTGGTCTTCGGAGTATCGATGTTTCTGCTGGGTCGCCGAGGAGAGAAAAAGCTGAAGAGCCGGAAATCGAGACCATCGGCAGGCACCGCGTCGCGCCGCGGCCACTGAATGGACCAGACCATCGCCATCGAGCCGGATGCGTCGAGCGTGTTTCATAAACCAGGAAGAGCAGGAAACGCCTCGGAGGAGACCCGCAATGAAAGCGGGTCTCAGGAAATTAACCTGAGCCGCTTTGGCACATAGGAAACACGCTCTCGCAATTCTCCATGCGGGTTCGCTGTCCCGGCCACTCTCCGTCCTTTGCAGGTATGATTGGAATCCTGAAAAGATCGCTCATCCGAAGGCGCATCGGCGATCTGCATCAAGGGAGGAAAACTATGCATGTCGAGTTCACAGGCAGGCAGGTCATGGTCGCCAAAGCCGCTCAGCAGAGCGCCCAGCAGGGGATCGAGCGGGTGGAACAACTGCTCGGCAAAGTGACCGCTGCGGCCTGTATTTTTGGTGTCGAACGGCACTTGCAGGTGGTGGAGATTACGCTCAAAAGCCGTCAGCACAACATTGTGGCGCATGGGGAATCGACGACGCAAAGCTCCGCACTGCGCCTCGCGCTGGAGCATGCCGAGAGCCAGGCGCAGCGCTTTCGAGACCGGATGCGGACACTCAAAAGGCAACCCAAGCGGGAGAAGATGCCAGTGGAGACAATTGGCAAAAGCTCCGGGCGGAACGGGTTAAAGCAGTCGGAGTTGTTGAGCGGGACGGGGAAGCCAGCCCACAGGGCACTGCGCGATGGTCGCCGCAAATCCTCGATTGAGGTCCCGATTGAAGTCCAGTCGGGGGGCGTGGCCGTTCCGGAGCCACACGTGCTCAGCGCCGCCGGGGTTGTAGCTTCGCGCTCGATGACGATGGAACAGGCGGTGAAAAAAGCGGAATCAGAGGATCGCGATCTGCTGATCTTTCGCAATCCTGAAGGCAGACAGTTTGTTCTGCACCGACGGCGCGATGGACAGATGGAGATGGCGGCGATCGGTTAAAGCAGTTCCACAGTTACATTTCCCGAGCCAAAATTGTGGGGTGTAGCTTTTCTTAAGAAAAAGCTGCGCGAAGATCCGCTCCCGCTGGGTATACGTACTGTGGAACTGCTTGAGCGGGACGGAAAGGATAGCCTGAGAATTTGCTGAAAAACAGTTGGACCGGACTGGTCAGTGAGATGCATTCCCGTACGGTGTACACTGGGGAATCGAAAAGCGCCATGGGGTTCCCCGACCAGACCAGCCATGAGAGAACGTGGCCCTCCTTGGGCGCGGAGATTGACCAGGGCAAGGAGATCGTTGTGTGGGGCAGAAACCTGACCCGAAAGTGAAGCCGAACGTGGAGCAGAATACATCCGCACCGAGCACTGACGGAAGTTCGCTGGAATCCTCTCCAGAGGCGACCTGTCGGCTGCTGCATGGTCTGATGCGCTCGCT
>JAJZFR010000409.1 GCA_021805265.1 Acidobacteriota bacterium
CTCCATGCAGTGGTATTCACGTCATAGGCGCTCACCCAGTTCCGCGTCGCATCGGTCACATAGATGCCGCGCGTGGAAACCGTGCTCGCCGTCTCTGTGCCGATCGTCAGGCGCTGCGGATGGTCGGCGTGGTACTTGTCGATTGCGCCAAGGTTGTAGTTGAAGCCCTCCATATCGAGCGACATCGGCGAGCCATTCTCCATCACCTTGTCAGCGAACGGGCCATTCACCGCAGCGGTGCAGAGCCGCGTCGGATCCAGTTCATGCGACCGCTCGACCATCGTCGCCACAATCTGCTTGCCGTATTCCTTGGTCTGCAGAATCCACTCCTCGTTGCCCATCGACCACAGTATGATCGCGGGCGAGTTGCGGTAACGCTTGATCATCGCCTCCAGTTGCGCCAGCCCCTCGGGATTCGAGCTCATCAGACGCGTCTCGCACAGCATCATCATCCCCAGTTGGTTACAAGCCTCCACCCACTCCGGCGACGGCATGTTGTGCGAGGTGCGCACTGCGTTTCCGCCCATATCCTTGAGCACAGCCATGCGATACCATTGCAGCCGATCCGGCAGCGCCGCGCCAACGCCGGCATGGTCCTGGTGATTGCAGGTACCCTTCACCTTGACAGATTTGCCGTTGAGAAAGAATCCCTTGTCTGGGGTGAACTCGACCGTCCTCACGCCAAAGGTCACCTGCTCGCCGTCGCGCGTCTTCCCATCGGTCTCGACCGTCACCACCGCCGAATACAGATTCGGCGTCTCCGGCGACCACAGCGCCGCGTCGCTCATATTTGCCGTCGCGGCAAAGCTCGCGCTCCCGTCGGCGGCCACCGTCTGCACCGGGGCTTCAGCCGTTGCCACCGTCTTGCCTGCCTTGTCCAGAATCTTCCACAGCACGCGTGGCGACTCCGCCTTGGCACCATCGTTTTTCACTACCGTGCCCAGGCTCAGCGTGGTCGCGCTACCCGTCACCTCGCTGCGCACGTAGCTTTCCCACTGCCCGAGGTGCAGCGTGTCCTGCTTGGTCAGCCATACGTGCCGATAGATACCCGCGCCCTCGTAAAACCAGCCATCGCCAAAGCTCGCATCCATCCGAACCACAAGATTATTCTTCGCGCCATAGATCAGAAAATCCGTCAGATCGAAGGAAAACGGCGCATACCCATTGTCGTTGCGGCCAATAAAACAGCCATTCAAAAAGATCAGCGCGCTGCGGAACGCGCCGTCGAACTGCAACACCACGCGCCGACCGCGATCACTGTCGGGAATCTCGAACGTGCGCCGATACCAGCCCACGCTGGTCTCCGGATAGCGCCGCCCAAGCGGTTTGTAACCATGGGAATTCTGCGCCTCGTCGCGCACAAACGGCAGTTCGACCGCCCAGTCGTGCGGCAGGTTCACCGTGCGCCACGAGGAATCGTCGAACGCGTCCAGAGAGAACTTGAAGTCGCCCGTCTTGGCAAAGTCGCCCTGCCCGGTACCCAGACCCAGATCGCGCGCCGGGTCGCTGCCATTGCCCATGAAAAACTTCCAGCCAAAATCGAAAAGCAGGTGCTCGCGCGGCGCGACAGCCGAGTTTGCTTCGGCAGAGAACGCCTGCGCGCTCTTCCCATCGCCGCCCACCAACGCGGCGGCGCGCGCCAGCGCCGAGCCGCCAAAGGTAGACGCGGCCGTGAGCGCCGCGCCCGTGTAGACGCCCGAGCGCAAAAGGTCGCGGCGCGTCAACTCGGGACGAAGCCGGTCGCGGTCTGGCGATTGCTGCTCGACGGAAGCAGGGCTGTGTAAAACATCCTTCGCGGAATTGGGACGGTCGGATCGTGACATCGGGTTCCTCGCTGGTCTTGACGGTCGGTCTTGAGATTCATTCCTGGCGGTCGGTTTTGGCGGTCGGTCGCGCGGTGATTCTGGTTCGCCTGCCTGCCGCTTCGCGCAAATTTCCTGCATAGTCTGGCAAGCGAACTATACCGCAGGAGCCGCGCTCAAGTAAACGATTTCAACTCTTGACCATCTTCTCTCTCCACCCTCCCGCCTTTCCGGCACCACACCATGCACTCCTTCAACCACAATTCCGGCGTCTGTTACACTCAAGTTTGTCCACCCACGCCGCGGAGAGATGGCCGAGTGGCTGAAGGCGCACGCTTGGAAAGCGTGTTTACCGCAAGGTAACGTGGGTTCGAATCCCACTCTCTCCGCCAGCAACCGAATTAAATCTCTTATAATCAGCAATATATATACATATCAACAACTTGCCGTTGTCGGGTAGCCGACAAAATCCACACCGGATTTATCGTGTTTAGCTTCTTTTCAGCCTTTCAGGCCGGATTTCCCGACAATCCGACAACGGCATCCAGACAGGGCTGACCGTTGATTCCGACATTCCAAAGTGCATTCTTCGTCACATTTGCTGAAGAACCCAAGTTTCATCATGACTTTAAGGAATCGGATTTCGGTCGGCATTCGTGCCGCGCAGGCGGAGCAGATCGAATCTGGCACGGCCGAACCTGGCGCAGACGAAGATAGAGCGCTGAATCAGTTTCAAGCGGTGAACCTGCCCTCCTACAGAACCGTTGCTCCACAGCGAAAATGAGCCTGTCTCGGAAATCGTTTTTTGAAGCACTGTCCACCGTGGACAGAAGGCTTGCTTGCGCCTGTTTTGTTGCGTCCGAGGCGATGCGTCCGAGGCGCTGCGGTGTCCGGTTTGGGTAGATTCCAGGCGAACAGAAGTGGCTCGGCAAATTCAGACAGGGAATTCAGTGGAGGTTCTGTTCTTTGACAGCCTAGGATGGCTGAGAAGTGGAGAGCGAGATGAGCAGACGTCCGCGCAGGAACCACACGGCGGCTTTCATGGCGAAGGTGGCTTTGGCCGCAGTCAAGGGTGAGAAGACGCTGGCCGAGCTGGCTGAGCAGTTCGACCTTCATCCAAACCAGATCACGCAGTGGAAGAGCCAGTTGCTGGAAGTCGCCGCAACCTTCTGCCCGGAGCACACCAGCCGAACCGCTTCCTGCTTGTACTCCAGTGTGTACTTTCGCCGTATCGCCTTCTCCATCACTGTCTACTCTTCGCGATTACAACAGCTCGCTATGAGAGACGTTTCCGGGGGCAAGCTCATTTCGCCTCAACTGTCCTGAAATTGTGCAGGCATAAGAGCGAAGCGTCCTTTTGCCGAAACAACTCAGGGAGGGTTTCCGTTACCGATCAGGGGTTCTCCGTTCTGAGCGGATTGTGCGTTCCGGGGCGCACATTTGCGCGATGGATGGGCGCGGAGGTCGGGTGAGCGGGACAAGGAAGGCGGATAGCGATGGGAGTTGCATTTGTTCGATTCGACTTCAGTGCTCCTGTCTGTGTGAATCGGGTCGCACCTGTGCCATTGGTAAAGGCGTTATGCGACTGCTGATTACGATAGCGAAGCGGGCAGCACGAGCCGCACTGCTGATGCTCTTCGCCGCGATGGGAACAATTCTGCTGGTGCGTTGCGCACCGGGATTTTTTTCCGATCTCCGGGAGATGGATGCGCGATATGGGCAGGCTGTGCGGGTGGAAATGCAGAT
>JAJZFR010000248.1 GCA_021805265.1 Acidobacteriota bacterium
CCGTGGATGACCGGATCGAGGAACAGGTTGAAGGGCTGCTCCAGTTCCCGGAGATGGGTCGTATCGGACGCATCGAAGGCACACGAGAGCTGGTTATCCAGCACACACCCTATCTTGTGGCTTATCGAGTTATGGGAAAAATGATTCGTATTCTGCGTGTTTTGCATGGTGCGCAGCGATGGCCGGAAGAGATGCCCGAAAATCTCTCCAGCGATGGAGTTGCATGATGCTGACGATCTCCAAGCCGCTGTCAGCTTCGCAGGTGCAGACGTACCTTGAGCGCGGGATTGCGTCTGAGAGGCAGAATTATTGGAGCCACGTGCAGCGGGTGGATGGTTTGTCGCCGGAGCGTGACCGGAGGGCGAGTTGATCGATTTGTTGATAGCGGGCTCGAGATAACGAGGCAACGGGATGCAGTGGCGGGTTGGGGCTTTGGAATCTCTGCTACTTATGTGGAGTTACAATGCTAGTAACAGAGATGACGTAGAAGTCATCAATGCATGGCTGAAAGTGTAAGCGCCAGTTATGCACTTTCCCCTGGCGGCGCTGGGTGCCATGATTTTCTCAGGGCAATTTTCGGAGTTTTGGGAGCGAGGAGCGCGGAATACTGGCCGGAAAGCTGCTCGAAATCTCAGGTAAACTCAAGGCTGCATGGACTGGCAGGCTCTCGCGCTGACTCTAAAACTCGCCTCGGTCACGACGGTGATTCTGCTGTGCGTGGCCGTGCCGTTTGCCGCCTGGGTGGCGCTCAGCCGCTCACGCCTGCGCGGCCTGGCTCAGGCGCTGAGCGCGCTGCCGCTGGTATTGCCGCCAACTGTGCTGGGTTACTACCTGCTGGTGCTGCTTGGCCCGCGGACGGCTCCGGGCAGGATGCTGGCTGCCTTGCTCGGCCATCCGCTTGCCTTTTCCTTTGCGGGACTGGTGGTCGGCTCGGTGCTCTACAGCCTGCCGTTTGCCGTGCAGCCGCTGGTCACGGGCTTTACTGCGGTCGATCCCGCCCTGCTCGATGCGGCACGGCTGCTGGGCGCAGGCCCCGGGCGCATCACCTGCACCCTTCTGTTACCGCTGGCTCGGCGCTCCATCCTCACCGCCGCATTGCTCAGCTTCCTCCACACCCTCGGCGAGTTCGGCGTTGTGCTCATGCTCGGCGGAGACATCCCCGGCTCCACGCGCACCCTTTCGATCGTCCTCTTCAACCAGGTCGAGGACTTCAACTACGCCGCCGCCAACCGCACCGCAGGCGTTCTGCTCGCGCTCTGCCTGGTGGCCCTCATCGCACTCTACACACGCCCCGGTCAGGAGTCGCATGCTTGAACTCGACCTCCGCGCCCACCGTGGCCCGTTCCGCATCGAGATTGCCTGCCGCCTGGACTCGCCGCTCACCGTCTTCTTCGGGCCATCGGGAGCGGGAAAAAGCTCGCTGCTCCGCCTCGTTGCCGGCCTTGACAGGCTCGACTCCGGTTCCCTGCGGCTCGACCAAACGGTGCTCGCGGAGACGTCCGACAGAATCAATCTTCCGCCCGGCCAGCGACGTATCACCCTCGCAGCACAACAGCCAGCGCTCTTTCCCCACTTAACGGTCGCTCAGAATATTGCGTACGGACTAGCCGAAAAAAATCATGCCGCGCGGCGAAAGATCATCGCCGACGCGCTCGCCCTGGTCGGAGCCGAACACCTGCTCGCCCGCAAGCCGCAATCCCTCTCCGGAGGCGAAGCCCAGCGTGTCTCGCTCGCCCGCGCTCTGGCGCCTGGCCCGCGCCTGCTGCTGCTCGACGAGCCGCTCTCGGCGCTCGACGCTGCGGCCCGCGATCAGGTTCTCGGTCAGCTTCTGCCCTGGCTGGTGGAACGGAAAATACAGACCATTCTCGTCACTCACGACGCCGCCGACGCGCTCACCGCCAACGCCGAAGTGCTCGTGCTTCAGGAGGGTCGGCTCATCGCACAGGGTCCGGCAGCGGAGGTTCTTGCCGCCGAACGCGCACGTCTTCGCCAGCGGCT
This sequence comes from Acidobacteriota bacterium, assembly GCA_021805265.1. GTDB lineage: Bacteria > Acidobacteriota > Terriglobia > Terriglobales > Acidobacteriaceae > Acidicapsa. Next base: position 1,999 of record JAJZFR010000248.1, read on the forward strand.
TGGCTAGGCCACCATTGCTCAAAACCCCAGCGTCACCGGCTCCATTTCGAGCCGCACACCGAAGCGCGCTTCCACTTCGGCCACGATCCGATCCCGCAGCGCCATCATCTCCCGCGCCGTGCCGCCGCCGCGATTGACCAGCGCGAGCGTATGCCGCGAGCTGATCCCCACCTGGCCCAGGGTGAATCCCTTGGCAAAACCGGCCTGCTCGATCAGCCACGCCGCTGGCAGCTTCACACGTCCGGTTCCACCCGCGCTGTAATGCGGAGGCTCAGCGCCCAGCCGCTCCGTGAGCGCGTGAAACTTCTCTGAGGCAAGGACCGGATTGCGAAAGAAACTCCCCGCGCTCCTGCAATCCGCGTCGCCCGTCACGAGCAGCATGCCCTTGCCGCGGCGAATCTCCCGTACCGCCGCCGCAACCTGAGATAATCCCGGCTCCGCCACGCCAGCAAACACGCGCTGCACGTCCGCATAACGCAGATTGGCCGCGCCACCCGGCCGCAGCCGGTAGTCCACCCGCGTCGCCACAAACCGCTCCCGCGCCGTGGTGTTGAAGATGCTCTCCCGATAGGCAAACCCACACTCTGCAGCCGCCAACTCGTGAAACTCGAGCGTCGCCCGATCCAGCACCCTCACCCGCTCGATCGTCTCGGCAACCTCCTGACCATACGCGCCAACGTTCTGCACTGGCGTCCCGCCCACCGTCCCTGGTATGCCCGCCAAGCACTCGACCCCGGCGCAGCCATCGGTCACCGCCCGGCTGACGAAGCCGTCCCACTCTTCACCCGCAGCAACCCGATACACTCCGGTGTCGGCTTCCATCCCCTTCAGCGCAATCCTCACCACCAGCCCGTCAAACCCACGGTCAGCAACAAGCAGGTTGCTCCCACCGCCCAGCACAAAGATTTCAACACCGCGCTCGCGCGCCCAGGCAAAGGCCTCGACAAGGTCCCGCTCGCTCGACGCCTCGACAAACCAACGCGCAGCCCCGCCTATCCCCATTGTCGTCAACGGCGCAAGCGCCCGATTCTCTTCCATTCGCATCGTCTGTCGATCCAGATACCTTTGGCCAGCCTATAACAGATTCCACACTGCGCAATACTCCTCTCGCCCTCGAAGCTCATCCCCGGTACACTAAGAGGAACGCAGAATTTCAACCTGCCGGAGGAAAACATGTACCCAGAGATTATGGTCATCCCCATGCGCGAGGAGCTCACTCGCACCGGAATCAAGGAAGCCCGCACGGCGGAAGAGGTGGACGCGGCGCTCGCACAGCCCGGCACAACCATGCTCGTCGTCAACTCGATCTGTGGCTGCGCCGCGGGCAAGATGCGCCCCGGCGTTCGCATGGCGCTTGGCAACTCCACCCTGCCGGATCAGTCGATCACCGTCTTTGCCGGTCAGGACCGCGAGGCCACGGAACGCGCCCGCGGCTATTTCGAGGGCCATCCGCCTACCTCGCCCGCCATCGCCATCCTGCGCGACGGCAAGCTGGTCTACCTGATGCAGCGCTACATCATCGAGTCCGCCACAGCCCC